>DAINSJ010000042.1:0-11151 GCA_036741375.1 Candidatus Limnocylindrales bacterium | reverse complement strand
ACCCAGGTGGTCAACCCGATGCCGCCGATCATGGAGCCGGGCGAGTTCTTCATGCCCTACCCGCTCGAGGTCGAAGTCGGCGGTGCGACCGTCTTCGTCGTCCCGGTCGACCGCTTCGAGCGCCTGTAGCCTCGACGCGATCTGCGAGGTGAGCGCCCGGCCCGACCTCGTGGCCTGCTGGCTCTTCCGCGTCACCGTCGACGGCCGGCTCGAGATTCTGCTGATCCGGCGTGCGCCGGACCGAATGTATCCCGGCCTGTGGCAGTGCGTGACCGGCAAGCTCGAGCCTGGCGAGCGCATCGTCGACGGCGCCCTGCGCGAGGTCGTCGAGGAGACCGGTCTCCGGCTGGCGGAGCTCGAGGCCATGTACGAGACCGACATCGTCAACTGGTTCCACGAGGCGTCGCTCGACGCGATCCTGTGCGAAGCGGTCTTCGCGGCGCGGGTCCGTCCGGAGGCGGCAGTCGCCATCTCCGTGGAGCATGACGACCTGCGCTGGCTGGACCCAGAGGCGGCGAAGGCGCTCGTCACGTGGCCGGCCTACGTCCGGGCCATCGAGATGATCGTCTGGCTCGTGGACCGGCCCGAGAAGGCCGCGGCCTTCCGGCTGCCGGATCCCGGCTGACCTCGCTGCTAGACTTCCGGCACGAGTGACGAGCACGAGGAGGCGCAGCGGGTGATCGAGCAGGGTGACGCTCCGGCGAGGGCCTCGGCGCGCCCGAACTTCCGCTCGAAGGTCGATCGGCTCCGGCCGAGCTACGGATTCGAGGACGTGTCCCTCGCCCCCGGGATCGAGACCGTCGAGCCCAATGACGTGGAGCTCGGCCAGACGTTCTGCGACATCGAGCTCGCAATTCCGGTGCTCGCCTCGGCGATGGACGCCGTCGTCGACCCCGCATTCGCCGGAACGCTCGCGGGGCTCGGCGGCCTGGCCGTCCTGAATCTCGAAGGCGTCCAGACCCGCTACGACGACCCGAGCGCCCTGATCGGCCGGATCGCCTCGGCAGCCGATGACGAGGTCCAGCACCTGCTCTCGGAGGCCTATGCGGCGCCCGTGCGCGAGGACCTCGTCGCGCGCCGCATCGAGGAGATCCACACCGCCGGCTCGAAGGCCGCGCTCGCGGCAACGCCTGCCGCCGCCCGACGCTGGGGCCCCTTCTGCGCCGAGCACGGCGCCGACCTGTTCCTCGTCCAGTCGCAGGTCAGCTCAGCGCGCCACCTCGCGAGCGGCTACGACCCGCTCTCCCTCGCCGAGTTCACCCGGTTCATGCCGATCCCCGTTGCCGTCGGCAACACGACCAACGCCGAGGCCGCGTTCGCGCTCATGGAGCAGGGCGCCGCCGCGATCTTCGTCGGCGTCGGGCCGGGCGCGGCGTGCACGACCCGCGAGGTGCTCGGGATCGGGATCCCGCAGGTCACCGCCATCGCCGACGTCGCCGGCGCTCGGGATGCCTACCAGGAGAAGACCGGTCGGTACGTTCCGGTCGTCGCGGACGGCGGGATGCGCCGCGGCGGCGAGCTCGCCAAGGCGATCGCGGCCGGCGCAGACATGTTGATGCTCGGGAGCCCGCTGGCACGCGCCGCCGAGGCTCCCGGCCGCGGTGTGAACTGGGGGATGGCCGCGTCGTCGCCCGTGCTCCCTCGCGGGACCCGGATCAAGGTTGGCACCGCGGGATCCCTGGACCAGATCCTCTTCGGCCCGGCGACCGTCTCGGATGGCTCGCAGAACCTCATGGGGGCGCTCCGCCAGTCGATGGCGGCGCTCGGGGCTCGCACGATCCGGGAGATGCAGCAGGTCGAGATCGTCTACGCGCCCTCGGTCCAGACCGAGGGCAAGTCCTGGCAGCAGCGGGGCCGCTGACGGACGACGTGGCGTCCGACGCGGCCCGTCCCGGGGGCCGGCCAGCCCGACCAGCCGACGAGGTCGGCGACCAGCTGATTGGCTGGGGGACAGTCGTCCGCATCGAGACCCGGGGACGCTTCAGCGGCGCGCCGGTCGCCGTCGCGGTCGGCTACATCGAGGAACTTGACGGGAGCCTCCTTGTGGCGGCGGGCTCGCCCGATGCGGACTGGGCAAGGAACCTCGAGGCCGATCCACGGTGCCGGGCAACGATCGGCCAGAAGACCCACGACATGATTGCCGAGCCGCTCGATACGGCCGAAGCCGCCCACGCCGTCACCGCGCTCATCCTCCGCTACGGGACGCCTGCCGAAGGCCTGGGCCGGGGACCTGCATTCCGTCTCGGTCCCGCGTGAGACGTGGCGGCCGGTAGACTGCGTCAACGATCGACCGAGGGCGGGCACAGGGAGGGTCTGGATCGGGCGTGGCGGGTAAAGGCAAGACGGTTCACGGCGAGGCGGCGAACGCGGGCCATCGCGTTCTCGCCCCCGATGACGCCGAGGTCGAGGCCTACCTCGAGCAGGCCCTCCACGCTCCAGGACCCGATCGAGCCCCCGCGGACAGGCCCGCAACGCCGGAGGCCGGCACCGTCGTCGTCCTCGACTTCGGCAGCCAGTTCGCCCAGCTGATCGCGCGCCGCGTCCGCGAGCTGCATGTCTACTCGGAGCTCCTGCCGCACGACACGCCGATGGCGGAGCTGGAACGCCGGGGCGCGACGGCGATCATCCTCTCCGGCGGCCCGAACTCCGTCTACGACGTCGACGCGCCGAAGCCCGATCCGGCGATCTGGAGCGGCCGCATCCCGGTCCTCGGGATCTGTTACGGCGCGCAGCTCATGGCCCTCGAGCTCGGCGGCGACGTCCTGCCGACGTCGAAGCGGGAATATGGCCCCGCGACCGTGACCCTCAACGAGAACGACGGGCTGTTCGCGGGCCTCGACCGGGACCAGCCGGTCTGGATGAGCCACGGCGATTCGATCACCCGGCTGCCGGACGGCTTCCGGTCGACGGCCCAATCGGACTCGACGCCGTTCGCCGGGCTCGTCGACGAGCGGCGCAACCTGTATGGGATCCAGTTCCATCCCGAGGTCGTCCACACGCCCCAGGGCCGGCAGGTCCTCCGGAACTTCGTCCTCGGCATCGCGGGGGCCAGCGCGAGCTGGACGCCGGCCAACTTCATCGAGTCCACGGTGGCCGAGATCCGCGAACGCGTCGAGGCCCACGCCCGGGCCGTCGGCTCGGACGGCAAGGTCATCTGCGCCCTCTCGGGCGGGGTCGACTCGGCCGTCGCGGCGGCCCTCGTCCACCGGGCCGTCGGCGATCGTCTGACGTGCATCTACGTCGACCATGGCCTGATGCGGAAGAAGGAGTCGGAGCTCCTCCGGGCGACGTTCGAGAAGAACCTCGGGATGAACCTCGTCATGGTCGACGCTCGCGAGCGGTTCCTCGCCCGGCTGGCAGGCGTCATCGACCCCGAGGAGAAGCGCCGGATCATCGGCGACGAGTTCATCCGCGTGTTCGAGCAGGAGGCCGCGAAGATCGAGAGCGGCGCCGGACGAATCGACTTCCTGGCCCAGGGGACCCTCTATCCGGACGTCATCGAGAGCGCGACTTCGGAGACGAAGACGGCCCAGAAGATCAAGACCCACCACAACGTCGGCGGCCTCCCGGCAGACCTGCGCTTCAAGCTCATCGAGCCCCTGCGGTACCTCTTCAAGGACGAGGTTCGCACGGTCGGGACCGAGCTCGGGCTGCCCGACGCGATGGTCCAGCGTCAGCCATTCCCGGGTCCGGGCCTCGCGATCCGGATCATCGGCGAGGTCACGTCGGAGCGGCTCGACACGCTCCGCGACGCCGACTGGATCGTCATCGACGAGATCAAGGCCGCCGGCCTCTACCGCAGCGTCTGGCAGTCGTTCGCCATCCTGACGCCCGTCCGGAGCGTCGGCGTCATGGGCGACGGCCGGACCTACGCGAACGTCGTCGCGATCCGGGCCGTCACCTCAGAGGACGGCATGACGGCCGACTGGGCCAAGCTCCCATATGACGTGCTCGGCAAGATCAGCAGCCGAATCGTGAATGAGGTGCCTGGGGTCAACAGAGTCGTGTACGACATCTCAAGCAAGCCCCCGGCGACGATCGAATGGGAATAGAAAAAGGTGTCGCGCGTCTTTCGGCTTCGAGCGCCGGGCAGTAGAGTGAAGGCATGACGGATTCTCCCGCCGGCGCCGCGCCGGATGCCGACCCGACCTCCTCGTCCCGCTGCCCCTGGTGCTCCGCGCAGGTCACGCCCGAGACGGCGGTCTGCCCGTCCTGTGGCGCGAAGCTGCTCGACGACGCCGCGGCCGAAATCCCGGGCGTCACCCAGATCGATCCGGCGGCCACGGCGCCCCGGCCGACGCCCCGCAGCCGCGGCCTGATCGGCTGGCTCTCGGGCGACTTCGAGACGACCGAATCGGACTCCGACCGGGTCGGCGTGGAACCGCCGACCGACGCCGTGAAGCAGGAGATGCTCCGCCTCGAGATGGAAGCCCTCCGGACTGAGCTCGAAGCCGAGGCCGCCGAGCGCGCCGCCGCTCAGGGCGAGCCGGCAATCGCGGAGGCCGAGGTCGCCGACGACGGCGAGCCCGAGCAGGCGGCGCCGGGTCCTGACGCGCCGGCAACCGACGAGCCCGAGCAGGGAGCCGACCGCGCCGCTTCCTGATCAGGGTCGCGCCCCCGAGCGACTGCCGGCTCCGGGCCCATCCTTCCTCCGCGAGCTCGAGCTTCGAGTACGGGAACGCCTCCTCCAGCTCGGCATGACCCGCCCGGCGACCGTCGATGACTGGTGGACCGCGATCCTGTGGGCCGCCGACGGCGGCGATGTCGTGGCGTTCACGGATCTTGCGCCGGCGGCCGGGCCGCCCCCCGACCCGCCGCTCACGCGACTGGGCCCGGCGCTCGCCGGCTCGCTGTCGGGCCTCATCCTCGAGGACGACGGCCGGCTCCAGATCCGGCTCGGGCTGGTCGCACCGCCGGCTGATCCCGCCCGTCCCTGGCGCTGCCCGGCGCTCGTCCGGGTCGCCTTCCGATGGGAGCCGGCCCGCGCCGCCGTTCTCCGTCCGAATGAGCTCGGCGCGGAGGTCCTGGGTGGGTTCAAGCGCTCCCTCGACGGGCTTTCCCGGGCCTGACGCCGACCATCCGGACGAACGTCGGGCCGTCCGCGAGCGCGGGGCTAGACTCACGACGTGCCGGACATCTTCGACGAGTTCCTGGACGAGCTGAAACGGCGACAGGCGGGCCAGGGCGGCAGCGATGCCGGGAACGTCGAGCCGGACGGCGGCGAGCCGCCCGACGAGCCTCCCGGTGACGGCGATCCGGCCGGCGGCCCCAGCGGCGGAGGTGCTCCTCCCCGACGGCCCCGCGTGATCCGGACCCGCGAGCCGCGCCGCTACCGCTGGACCTGGGTGGTCTTCGGGCTCGCGGTCATCCTGCTGCTGTTCGTCTCCGTGGGGGTCGGCTTCTGGACCGACGTGCTGTGGTATCGCAGCGTCGGATTCGAATCGGTGCTCTGGACACGTGTCGGTGCGCAGAGCGCCCTCTTCGTGTTCGGTGTCCTCGTGACGCTCGCCGTCCTGCTCGGAAACCTCGCGATCGCGGGGCGGCTCGCGCCCCCGGCCGACCCGGCCGCCACGGCGGGCCTCGGCGACTTCCTCGATCGCCTGAACCGCGCGGCCTCGAACCAGCCGGGGGCCCGCTTCGGGGCCGGTCCGCGGCCCGTGGTCGTCGAGCGCGATGAGCTGCCGGACCTCACCCCGATCACGAAGCTCGTGATCGCGGGCATCTCAATCTTCGTCGCCCTCATCGTCGGTGGTTCCCTGGCTGCGGGCTGGGAGACCGTCCTGCTGTGGATCCAGCGCGTGCCGTTCGCACCGAGTGGCGTCCCCGTGACGGACCCTGTCTTTGGGCGGGACATCTCGTTCTTCCTGTTCGACCTGCCGTTCCTGCGCGGCGTCCAATCGGTGTTCAACGCGCTCGTGACCCTGAGCCTGCTCGTCGCGGCGGCTCGCTACGTCGCCGGCATGGCTCGCGCGGGCCTCCACTTCCCGACACCCGCCCGGGTCCACCTGGCGATCCTCGGCGGCCTGTTCCTGCTGTCGGTCGCGGTCGGCTACCAGCTCGACAAGTACGAGCTCGTGTACTCGACGCGCGGCTTCGCGACCGGCGTGTCCTACACCGACGCCCACGCCCAGTTCGCGGCGTTCGACATCCTGACGGTGCTGTCGGCGTTTGCCGCGGCGTTCCTCGTGGGTGCGGCGTTCACGCGCTGGAACTGGCCGCTCGGGGTCACGGTCGCGGCCTGGTTCGTCGCCTCGATCCTCGTCGGGACGGTCTATCCGGAGGCGATCCAGCGCTTCGTCGTGAACCCGAACACGCTGGCCCAGGAGCGGCCGTACATCGCCAACAACATCGCGATGACGCGGCTCGCCTACAACCTCGGCAGCTGGGACCCGCCGACGAACTACGGTGGCGAGGCGCCCCTGACGCAGGCCAAGATTGACGCCGACGCTGCGACCTTCCAGAACGCCCGCCTGTGGGACTACCGGCCCCTCGGTGACACGATCGACCAGCTCCAGACGGTCCGGAAGTATTACGACTTCGTCGACGTCGACACGGACCGCTACCTCATCAACGGCGGCCTCCGCCAGCTCATGCTCTCCGCGCGCGAGCTGAACCTCGCCGCCAACACCGAGGCCACCGGCTGGGTCAACCAGCGGATCATCTTCACCCATGGGATCGGGCTCGTGATGGTCCCGGTCAACGAGGTGACGCCGGAGGGCCAGCCAGTCCTCTTCGTCAAGGACCTGCCGCCGGTTTCGTCCTCAGGCGCGCCCGCGATCACCGAGCCTCGCATCTACTTTGGCGAGAAGCCGACGGGCTACGTCATCGTCGGCGCGAAGCAGGCCGAGTTCGACTATCCGCAGGGCGCCGGCGACCCAACCGCTGGCGGCCCGAGGACCACGACGCTCTGGTCCGGCGATACCGGCATCCCGCTGCACACGACGCTCGACCGGCTGCTCTTCGCGATCCGTTTCGGCGACCTCGACCTGCTCATCAGCGACCAGGTCACCGCCAGCAGCCAGATCCTCATCCACCGTGCCCTCGGCGACCGGCTGCAGCTGCTCGCGCCCTTCCTGCGCTACGACAAGGACCCGTACGTCGTCGTCGACGGTCAGGGCCGCCTCGTCTACGTCCAGGACGCCTTCACGGTGACCGACAGGTTCCCGAACGCCCAGCCGTTCGATGCGTCGCAGCTCGCGGGCTCCGGCCTCGGCACCGGCTCGATCGACTACATCCGGAACAGCGTCAAGGTCGTCATGAACGCCTATGACGGCACGATGCACTTCTACGTCGCCGACCCGAACGATCCCCTGATCCGGGCCTACCAGGGAATCTTCCCGAACCTGTTCAGCCCGATGTCGGACCTGCCGGCCGACCTCGCCCCGCACCTCCGCGTGCCTGAGGAGCTGTTCAACGTCCAGACCCGGATGTACGGCCGCTACCACGTCCAGGACCCCGAGACGTTCTACAGCAGCAACGACCTCTGGACGGTGCCGGCCGCGACGACGAGCGACCAGGTCCTGCCGTCCGAGGCCTATTACGTGGTCATGCGGATCCCGGGCGAGCCGAACCCCGAGTTCCTGCTGCTCCAGCCGATGGTGCCGAAGGACCGGCCGAACATGATCTCGTGGGTCGCCGCTCGAAACGACGCGCCGAACTACGGTGCGGTCCGGGTCTTCCGCTTCCCGACGAACACGACCGTGCTGGGCCCGGCCCAGATCGAGGCCCGGATCGACCAGGATCCGACGATCAGCGCCCAGGTCTCCCTGTGGAACCAGTCGGGCAGCAAGGTCATCCGCGGCAACCTGATCGTCATTCCCGTCGGCGATGCGCTCATCTACCTCCAGCCGGTCTACCTCCAGTCGACCTCGTCGAATTTCCCGGAGTTCCAACGGATCGTCGTCGCCTCGCCGTCGACGGTCGTGTGGGGCCGGACCCTCACCGAGGCGCTCCATCTCCTGCTCCAGGGCGGCGGCCAGCCGGGTCCGACGCCGACCCCGGGCGGAACCCCGGTGCCCGGGACGTCGCCAACGCCCGGCCCGACCACTGCCCCCGGCCTGCCACCGGATGTGCCGGGCCTCATCGCCTACGCGAACGCCCATTACGAGCTGGCGCAGCAGGCGCTCCGCGACGGCGACCTCGCGCAATACGGCGAGGAGATCGCGCTCGTCGGACAGGCGATCCAGCGGCTCGAGCAGCTCCAGGGTTCGAGCCCGGTCCCGAGCCCGTAGCAGGAGCCCTCTCCGCGCGATGCGTCGCTCCCTGCTGCTGACCCTGGGACATCCGGACTGGTGGGCCATGTCCCTGGCCGCGTTCCTCGTGCGCGGCGGGATCCTCGTCATCGCCCTTCCGATGCTCGCCCTGCCCTCGCTTGCCGGGCTGTCGACCGTCGTCGCGCCGCTGCTCACCGGCGTTGTGCTGGGCGACTCCTCGATCCCGCCGATCGTGTTGTTCGCCGGGGCCGCGGCGCTGGTCTCGGCCGCCCTGTTCGTCACGGGGCTGGTCGGCGCCTGGCTCGACGCTGCCCTCTTCGCCGAGGGGTCCGCGGCCCTCGGCGGCATCGCTCCGACCGGCCACGCGTCCCTTCGCGATGCGCTCAACGCCCGGTTGACGCCGCACGCGATCACGATCCTGGCGCTCGGATTCAGCGTGTTCCGCATCGTGACGGCCGGATACGAGGAGCTGACGTCGCCGACGACCTCGGGCGCACCGCTCGCGATCCGGATCCTCGCCCGCACTCCCGAGGCAGTGACGGCGCTCGTTCTGGCCTGGCTCATCGCGGAAGCGGTTGGCGGCCTCGCGCTTCGGCGGTCCGTCGTCGATGGCGGGTCACGATCGGTCGGCGCCGCGGTCGTCGGCGGGATTCGGGGGCTCGTTCGGCCCGGCGGCCTCGTGACCCTCGTGATCACGAACCTCGTCGTGCTCGGGATCGGGCTCGCGCTGTGGCTCGCGACATCGGCCACGTGGATCCGTCTCGCCGACCGCCTGACCGACGGGGCGTCGGCCCAGGATCTCGGCCTGGCATTGCTGGCGTTCATCGTCGCCTGGGTCGCCGGCCTGCTGCTCTTCGGGGTCGCGCTGGCGTGGCGCGCGGCAGCCTGGACCGCCGAATCGATCCGGATCTCGCGACCTCGGATCGTGCCGGCGCCCGTCAACGAGCCGGCCGGCGAGGCCGTCTAGCCAGTACCTTCGTCACGCAGACGCCGCACGAGGCGTCGGTACCGTCACGCTGGGGGCGCCAAACCCCCTGCTACACTCCCGCCGATCGTTCGCGGCTCGACCGCCACGACGGCTGTTCACACGGAGGCACCGGCGCGGCCGATGGACCAGATCTTCCAGACGATCGGCGACGCGATCGGCTCGATCTTCGACAATCCCGTCATCCAGCTCGGCGGCAAGCTGTTCCTGATCTACTGGGTGATCCTCTGGATCGCCGCCGCCTACTGGGCGTTCCGGGACATGCAGGGCCGATCCGACAACCCGATCGCGCCGTACCTGGCGTCCGCGTTCGTCATCGTCTTCACGCCGATCCTGTTCCCGCTCGCGGTCTTCACGTACAAGATCGTGCGGCCGCAGGAGCGGATCGGCGAGGTCTACGAGCGCAACCTGGCCGAGGAGGCGATGCTCGCCGAGATCGAAGCCATCCCCCACTGCCTCAACTGCGACCGCCGAGTCGACGCGGCCTGGATCATCTGCCCGACCTGCCGCGCCCGGCTCAATCGCGTCTGCCCGAACTGCACCCGCCTCGTCGGTCTCGACTGGTCGCTCTGCGCCTGGTGCGGCCGCGAGTTCGAGCGCCATGACGCCATCGCCGCGGCGTCTGCGCCGATCGTGAGCCTGCCGACCCGCGAGGCCCTGCCCTCGGGTGAGGCGGGCCCCGTGAGCGATCGCGTCCGGCCCTCGGTCAGGACATCCAACCGGAGCGCGGACCAGCTCGCCGAGCGTTGACCGAGCCGGCCACCGAATCGGCCGGATCGCCGGTCGCGGGCCTCTTCCGCTTCTCCCTCGAGGGCCGGCGTGCGCCGGCTCTCTTCGTGACCGGCTGGCTCTCGACGATCATCGGCGCCGCGACGACGGGGGTCGGGTTCGCATCGAGCCCCGGCGGCGCGGCATTGCTGCTCGCTGCCGTCGGGTTGGCACTCCTGTCGCTCGGCCTGGTGCTGCTCGGTGGCTCGCAGACCGTCGAGCGAGCCGTCGCGGGGCGGCCCTACGCCGGCCCTTCGCCGGTCCTCGTCTTCCTCGCCGTCGTGGCCGTCAGCCTGTTCGTGGCGATCGTGGTCGGGGCCGCCCTGGGTTCCATCGGGGTTCAGCTGCCGCTGGCCGTCGGCGATCTCATCAGCACGGCCATCCAGGCGCTCGTCTTCATCGGCGTCGTCCAGCTCATGGTCATCGGCACGGGCGCCCTCCATTGGTCCGACATGGGCTTCCGGATCGGTGCCCGACAAGCCGCCGAGGCCCTGGCCCGGGGGGCCCTCCTCGCCGCGCCGGTGGTCATCGTGACCGCCCTGGTCGCAGCGATCGTGGTCCGCATCGCGGGGGTGACGCCGCCGAGCCCATTGCCGTCGACCGGGACCGTCTCGGGCCTCCTTCTCCATCTCCTCGCCGGAGCGGTCGTCGCGCCGATCGCGGAGGAGGTCCTCTTCCGGGGCTTCATGGTCACCGCGTGGGCGCGGTCGAACGGCCCAGGCGCGGCGATCATTCGCGCCGCGCTGGTGTTTGCGACCGCCCATGTCCTCCTCATTGGCGGCGACAACTTCGGCCAGGCGGCCTCGCTCGCGTTCGTCGGGGCCGTCGGGCGCTTGCCGGTCGCTCTCGCGCTGGGCTGGCTCTACCTTCGAAGCCGAACCATCTGGGCCCCGATCGGGCTCCACGCGGCGTTCAACGCGATCCTGCTCATCGCCGCCGAGATGGCAGCCGGTCCGCTCGGCTCCTAGGCCCTGGTCATTGCGGGAACCCCGGCAGCCTCGGCCCATTCGCCGCCGTGGCCGGCGTCGGAATCGGTGGGTTCGGGGTCGGACGCGGGGCCGGTACGACCGGCGACAGCAGCTCCGGGATGGTGACGAAGGTGAAGCCGCGGGCGCGATAGCTCCAGATGACCCGCTCGAGGATCCGCGGTGTCGCGTCCGGCCCGACGTGCAGGAGCACGATCGA
>DAINSJ010000041.1:0-11323 GCA_036741375.1 Candidatus Limnocylindrales bacterium | reverse complement strand
CGATGACCTCGTTGGCGTTCATGTTCGACTGGGTGCCCGAGCCGGTCTGCCAGACCCGCAGCGGGAACTCCGCGTCGAGGACCCCGGCGGCCACCTCAGCCGCCGCGGCAGCGATGAACTCCAGCTTCTCGGGCGCGAGGAGCCCGAGCTCGGCGTTCACCTCGGCGGCGGCGCGTTTCAGGATCCCGAAGGAGTGCACGACGCGGCTGGGCATCGTGTCGCTGCCGATCGCGAAGAAGTGCAGGGAACGCTGGGTCTGCGCGCCCCAGTAATGCTCGGCCGGAACCTCGACGGCGCCCATCGAGTCAGTCTCGGTCCGAGTGGCGGCGCTCGACGTGGTGGCCTTCGGCAAAGCTGCGGTCTCGGTCACCCGCTCAGTATCGCGCCTAGCTCAGCCGTGCGGTGCGGCGGCACCGGCCACGGGCCACCAGGTCACCTGGAATGACTTGAACGTGAAGGGATAGCTACCGGGCCGGCCGAGGATGACCGCGCCATTCGAGAGAATGACGTAGACCCCACCCGCGAGATCGGCGGCGTACCGGTCCGGGGTCAGGGTTTCAGGGTTGGCAACCTTGTCCAGCACGAGCTCGGGAACGGTCGTCAACTTGCCGTCGTTCGCTCGGCCAACGGGATCGGACACCCGGAAGATCCGATCTTCGACCTGTACGAAGAGGTCCCGGCCGACGATGACCTCAGTTGCCGTTCCACCCTCGGACCCACTGCTGCCGGCCGGCAAGGGGACGAGCTTCGCGCTGAGGACGGGTACCTGCTGAGCTCCAAGGCCGGCCTCGAAGAACTGGTAGCCGTCCTCAGTGCCCTGCGGTCGGAGCCTTGCAAGGGTGCGCGGACCCGTCGGATAGGTCGCCGGGACCGTGCTGCCGTCGGCCACGTCGAGCGTCCGGAAGCTCGGCGTCTTCCCGACGCACTGGTGCAACGCATCACCAGATGCGTTGACTTCGCACGTCTCGATGAGGAGGTGCGACCCGTCCCGCCAGGGCGCGACGAGCCCGGAGTCTGCCAAGGCCGCATCCCACGGCCCCGGCTCGATCGTGTAATCCGCGGTCATGCCGGTTTGGGTATCGAGGACGTGGGCCGTGGTCGAGCGAACCATGTAAGGAGAGCCGGCGACACCCGGCGTGGCTTGATACATCAGCTCGACGAAATAGCGCCCGTCGGGGCTCGACAGGCCACCAGCCAGGAATGTGTCCAGCTCGGGGCTTCGACGCGGCTCGGCCCCCGGCCGCCAGCGAAATGTGCGTTCGCTCGAGGACTGGCCGTCAGCGGGGATGACGTTCAGCGACACGAGGATGTCCGTCGCGCCCACTCCACTCATGGATACGGTCTCGATGCTCGCGGTGGGATCGTCGAGAGGGATGGTCGCCCGGCCGAGCTCGACCAGGGTCGTTCCCGACGCCGGCAGTCCGAGCGCGAACACCGTGACGGCCGATCCCGTCGGAACTCCACTGGAGAATTCCCAGGCGAGGAGTCGCGGCGCGCCGCCGAGTAGTTCCTGAGCTTCGCTCGGGGCGACGGTCGGTGTCGTGGCATCAGTCGGTCGTGCGGGACCGGCCGTTGCGGGCTCCAGTGTCGCGGAGGTGAGCGTCGCCGGAGGCGCGGCGATGCACGCCGCCAGGAGACTCGACGTGATGAGCACCGAGAGAACGCGTGCACGGTTCATTGGTCGTGCGTTCCGACGAACGGGGAGGCTCGCATGCTCCGCACGGGGCCATCCTACGTCCGAGCGGGCCGCCCGGCGACGCCCTAGGCTGTGCCCCGATGCGCAGCCTGCTGCTCTGGATGGCTCGGAACTCGTGGCTGCGGCGGCGCCTCCCACGCCTCTGGTTCGCGCGTCGCGCCGTCCGCCGCTTCATGCCCGGCGAGGATGCCGAGAGCGCTCTGGCGGTGGCGGTCGCGTTCCAGATCGAGGGCCTCGCATCGCTCTTCACCCGTCTCGGCGAGAACCTCACCGACATCGCCGAGGGCGATGCGGTCGCCGATCACTATCTCGCCGTCCTCGACCAGATCCACGCCCGCAAGCTCGACGGCGAGGTGAGCGTCAAGGTCACCCAGCTGGGCTTCGACCTCGATGCGGATCGGGCGTTCGAGCATGCAAGCAGCCTCGCCGCTCGCGCGGCCCAGGACGGCAAGACGTTCTGGATCGACATGGAAGGCAGCGCCTATGTCGAAGGAACCGTGTCCTTCTACGAGCGCCTCAAGGCGGTCCATCCGAATGTCGGGATCTGTCTCCAGGCGTATCTGAAACGGACGGCCGCCGACCTTCAACGATTGCTGCCGCTCGATCCGCAGATTCGACTCGTGAAGGGTGCGTACGCCGAGGCCCCGTCGATTGCCTATCGATCGAAACACGACGTCGATGCGAATTACCTCGCGCTCTCGGTCGCCATGCTCGACGCGGCACGCGCCGGGAAGCACGTCCGAATTGGCCTCGGAACACACGATGTTCGGTTGATCGAGCAGGTGGCCGCACATGCCAACGCGATGGGCCTGCCGCGAACGTCATTCGAGGTGCAGATGCTGTATGGAATCCGGATGGATCAGCAGCGTCGCCTGGCACGAGAGGGATTCCTGGTTCGGGACCTGATCGCATACGGTGAGGCGTGGTATCCGTGGTACATGCGACGCCTCGCCGAGCGACCGGCAAACGTGCTCTTTGCGCTTCGACAGATGGTCGGCTAAGCGCGCAAAACTCGTCTCGAGAATCGACGAATTGACGTGAGCTTTCGTGCGTATGATGAGCGCCCGTTTCCGCGACCAGCGGTAACGCCCCATTCATCGTGTTGCTGGAGGTCCCCAATTGCGCGTGAAGGATGCAACGGCTGAGGAGCTCGCTCCGAAACCTCGCAAGGTTCGTGCCCTGACCCCGCGACAGATTGCAATTCGGAAGCGCGAGCAGGCGATCGAGAAGGTGCTCAACGAGCTCGGTGCCGGCCCGGCCTCGGCGATCAAGAAGATCGAGCTCGAGGACAACGAGAAGCTGTTCACGATTCGCACGGCGATCACCAAGCAGATCAAGTCGTCCGGCAGCGCGGTCCGACTCGGTGTTCGAAACGGCGCCATCTACCTGAGTCGCGGGCCCATCCCGGGCGGTCGCGGCGGACGCCGGCCAAAGGGAAGCTGAAGAATCGCCGGCTCGGGCCGGCAGGGCAGCGGAGGACGCCATGACCACGCGGCATCGCAGCCAGCCTCCCAGTCCGCGTTCTCGCGCCCGACCCGGGATCGCCGTCCTCGTCGCCACATTCTGGCTCCTGACAAGCGGTGCGCTGACAGCGAGCGCCGCGACGCCCTTGCCGCGATCGATGGCGTCAACCGGCGATTCGATCACCCGCGCCTACAACACCGGCTTCTTTCCCTACGTCGACAACCCCTCCGCGTCCTGGTCGACGGGAACGAACGGTTCCGTGGTCAGCCACTACACGCGCCTCCTCGCGCTGCAACCGTCGATGGCGGGCCACGCCTACAACGACGCGAAGAGCGGCGCGAAGATGATCGACCTCGCCGGTCAGCTGACGACCGCCGCGAAGCAACGAGTCGATTACGTCACCGTCCTGATGGGCGGCAACGACATCTGCACGTCCTCGGAATCATCGATGACGAGCGTCGCCGCGTTCCAGTCGCAGTTCGTCAACGCCATGAACACGATCACCAGCGGTTCGCCGTCGACGCGCGTCTATGTCGTCAGCATTCCGAACGTCTACAACCTCTGGTCGGTCTTCAAGAATTCATTCACGGCTCGCACGGTGTGGTCGCTGTTCAACGTCTGTCCGTCGATGCTCGCGAATCCCCTGTCGACCGCCCAGGCCGACGTCGATCGGCGCGCACGCGTGCTTCAGCGTGAGCTCGATTTCAACGGAGTCCTGAAGTCGGTCTGTGCGCAGTCCGCGCGCTGTCGATACGACGGCGGCGCCGTGTTCGGCACGACGTTCGTCGCGTCCGATATCACCGCTCGCGACTATTTCCATCCGTCGACCGCCGGGCAGGCGAAGCTCGCGGCCGTGACCTGGGCCGCCGGCTACTGGGGTCCCTGAACCGCCCCGGCGCCTTTCGGCTGATGCCGATAGAACGGGATCGGCTCGGGCGGTAGCGGCGTGACGCCGCGGATGATGTCGGCTGCCTTCTCGGCCACCATCATCACAGGGGCGTAGATGTTGGCATTCGTGACGCGCGGAAAGACCGAGGCGTCGACGACGCGAAGGCCTTCGACGCCGTGGACCCGCAGGCTTTCGGGGTCGACGACCGCGAGCTCGTCGGTCCCCATCTTCGCCGTGCAGGATGGGTGGAGCGCCGTTTCCGCCTCGCGGCCGACCCACTCGAGGATCTCGGCATCACTCGCGACGCCGGGCCCCGGCGAGGTCTCGCCCGCGTCGTAGGGCGCGAGCGCCGGCCGGCCGAGAATGTCGCGGGCGACGTGGACGGCCTCGAGCCACTCCCGTCGGTCCTGCTCGGTCGACAGGTAGTTGAAGCGAAGCGCGGGATGCTCCCTCGGGTCCGTCGACCGGATGCGAACGCTGCCGCGGGCATCGGAGTACATCGGCCCGACGTGCACCTGGTAGCCGTGGCCGCCCCTCGGGCCGGTGCCGTCGTAGCGGATCGACAGCGGCAGAAAGTGGAACATCAGGTTCGGGTAGGCGACCTCGTCGTCGCCGCGGACAAAGCCGCCGCCCTCGAAGTGGTTCGTCGCGCCGGGCCCGCGCCGCAGGAACAGCCACTGGAACCCGATCCAGGGCCGGCGCCAGGTCTGGAGCGCCGGCTGCATCGAGACCGGGACCTCGCTCCGATGCTGGATGTAGACCTCGAGATGATCCTGGAGGTTCTCGCCAACGCCGGGCAGGTCGATCACGGGCTCGATCCCGAGACCGCGGAGATGGTCGGCAGGGCCGATCCCCGAGAGCTGGAGCAGCTGCGGCGAGTTGATCGCGCCGCCACAGAGAATCACCTCGCCCGCCTCCACCCGATGGCGGCTCGGGCCGGCGAGATACTCGACGCCTGTGACACGACTGCCGTCGAACGTCAGCGCTGACACCAGCACCGAGGTCCGGACCTCGAGGTTCCGGCGGCCCATCGCCGGCCCCAGGTAGGCCGTCGCCGCAGACATGCGCCGACCGCGGTGGATGTTCCGGTCGAACTTGCCGAAGCCCTCCTGACGGAAGCCGTTCACGTCCTCGGTAAGGGCGTAGCCGGCCTGCGTGGCAGCCCCGAAGAAGGCGCCGAAGAGGGGGTTCGTCGCGGGCCCCCGCTCGAGGATGAGCGGACCGTCGTGGCCGCGGAAGGGATCGTCGGGAGCCGCGTCGAGGGCGTCCTCCATCCTCTTGAAGTACGGCAGGCAGTGGGCGTAGTCCCAGGCGGCCATGCCCGGCTCGGCGGCCCAGCCTTCGTAGTCGAGCGGGTTGCCGCGTTGGAAGATCATCCCGTTGATCGATGACGACCCGCCCAGGATCTTGCCCCGGGCGTGGTAGATCCGGCGGTCGTGCATGAACGGCTCGGGCTCCGAGCGATAGCCCCAGTCGTAGAACGGGCTCCCGATCGGAAACGCGAGGGCGGCCGGCATGTGAGCGAAGACGTCGAAGCGCCAGTCGGGCCGACCGGCCTCGAGGACGAGCACGCTCGTGTCGGGATCGGCGCTCAGACGGTTGGCCAGCACGCTCCCGGCGGAGCCGCCGCCGACGATGACGACGTCGTAGCGATCGACCATCGGCCGATGCTAGCAGCGGCGTATGGCGCTCAAGCCCACTCGGTGGAGGGCCGGAGGGGCGTCAGCGGGCTGGCTCGGTCGGCTCCGCGGTCGCGTCGCTGGTCGTGTCGTCGCTCTCGTCGCCTGTGGCGTCGCCCTCGGACACGACGCGGACCGTGAGCCGGTGGCGACCCTTGCCCGCCGCGTCGGCGACGAGGCGGTAGGCCAGCTCGCGCGGCCGGCCGTCGTCGTAATTGAAGCGCAGTGTCGAGGCGATCGACCGCAGGGCAATGAACTGCTTCCAGAGGCGGGCGATGTCGTTGCGGATCGTGGGGTCGGTGGGATTGCTGAAGTCCTCAATCGGGTGACCGACCATCCGGTGGGCGGGCAGCTCCACGATCGCCGCAAGGGCGCGGCTGACCTCGACAAAGCGACGCTCGTCATCGAGGATGGCCCATGCCTCCGGCTCGTCGTCGATCGGCGCAACGCCGAGGTTCCCGGTTCGGAACACGTACCAAATGTCGGCACCCTCGCCGTGGCGGGCGAGCTCGGATTGGACCACGACGATCGCCGCCGGATAGCGGACGCGGAGATCAAGCTGGAAGGCCTCGGGGGTCGGCGTCGGGGGACGGCTCTCCCACGCGATCCGTGCGAACGCGCCGAACTCGCGATCGCGCGACGGGAATGTCCGGAGCTTGATCTCTACGGTCACGCGGTCGTCGCGCCCAAGCGGGTCAGCAGGCCCAGGCGAGTGCCCTCCAGCGAATGAGTGTCCCCCCGCCCGGCAGCGTCGACCTCGCGGAGAACCACGTCAATAGGGAATTGTCCGCGCTGCTCCTCCTGCGTCAGCCCATCGATGCGATCAGCGCCTGGCAGGACCATCGGAGCAAGAATCAGCCAGCGAGATCTACATCCGGACGACGCCGGAGCGCCTCTGGCAGGCGATCACCGACCCGGAGCTCACGCGCCAGTACTACTACGGGTCGTTGAATCGCTCGACCTGGGAGCCCGGGGCGCGCTGGACGAGCGAGTCTCCGGCGGGCGAGCTCTATCTCGAGGGCGAGGTGCTCGAGGCCGTCCCGCCGACCCGGCTCGTTCAGACCTTCCACGTCGTCCACGAGGCAGAGGCCGCCGCGGATGCGCCGTCCCGAGTCACGTGGGTGATCGAGCGGATCGGCGACATGTGCCGGCTCACGGTCACGCAGGAGGGCATGGGCGAGGCCACGTTCCGCTACACCGAGGGCGGCTTCAGCCGGATCCTGTCGGGCCTGAAGACGCTGCTCGAGACCGGTGCACCGATGGAGGCCGAAACGCTGGCCTGACCCGGCAGCCCGTACTGGGCTCGCGGGGAAGAAATTCCCGGATGCCACGCGCCGTGCCAGTAACCCGGCATATCGGCCAAAAGCGCTGAGCTGTTACGAGCCGAGAATCGAATCTGTCCCGAGCCACGCTCGGCCGGGGATGAATCGCGCCGACTGGGCAGTACCGCTTCGTGGCAGGCCGATGGTGCCCTCCCCGAATGCCACCCGGGATGGAGTCCGGGAGAAACTGCCGTGTCCGCCGCTCCGGCTCGTCATCAGCCGTGGCGGAAATGGAGCTGGAACTCCATGACCCCGTGGTCCTCGACCGAGAGGACCGCGAACGACGACGGGCCCTGGAAGCCGAAGTCGGCGAAGACGATGTTCGTCGAGCCGGTCACCGTGACGACCGCCCCGGACCGCTCGGACTGGAGCGCGACCTGGACCGACTTGGTCACGCCGTGCAGGGTCAGATCGCCCGTCGCAGTCGCGGTCATCACGACGCAATCGGCCGGGACCGCCGCCAGCTGGATCGGAGCCGTCAGCTTGAACGTCGCGGTCGGGAACGACGAGGTCGCGATTCCCTGGTGGCTGAGCTGCCCGTCGCGCCGGGAATCGTCGCTCTGGAGGGTCGTGAGGTCCGCGGTGACCTGGACATCGACGTCCCAGCCAGCGTCAGCGAGCCCGTGACGTTCGGCGTGCGGCCCACCGCCGTGTTGGCCCCGATCCCCGCGAGTTGCTCGTTCACGCGATAGCTCACGAAGGAGTCAGAAAAGTCCGAGAACGAACCGATCGACGGGTCGATGGTCCACGTGCCATCGAGGCTGGCGGCCGCCGACTGCGGCGGGCCCGGCGTCATGCAGGAACAGGTACCAGAGGCCACCGCCGCCGATGACGAGGACAGCAAGCAGCCCGAGGGCCAGTGCCGCGGTGACGGGTGATCGGCGAATCATCCAGGGACTCCTATGTCGACGCCGGGGAGGTCGTCGGGAGGCGGACCTCGAAGCGGGCGCCGCCGCTCTCCGGGCTGGTGGCGACGATCGAGCCGGCATGCTGCTCGGCGATCCATTTCGCGATCGAGAGCCCGAGGCCGGTTCCGCCGTCTGGGGCGCCGGCCGCGCGCCAGAAGCGATCAAAGAGGTATGGTAAATCCGCAGGGCGAATCCCGGGTCCCTGGTCGTCGACGGCGAGCGTCGCCGTCCCGTCGGCCGAGCGCACGCCGACCCGGACCTCGCCGCCCGCGGGGCTGTGGCGGATGGCGTTGTCGACGAGGATCATCACGAGCTGCCGCAACCGCGCCGGATCGCCGCTGATCGGTGCCGGCTCGGGATCGACGAGCAGCCGGACCCCGCGGGCCGCCGCCGGGGCCGAGAGTGCCGCCGTGGCCTCAGCGGCGACGTCGTCGAGCTGGAGCGGGACGTGCTCGAGGGTGACGGCGCCGGAATCCGATCGCGCGAGGAGCAACAGGTCCTCGACCATTGAGGTCATGTGCTGGACCTCGTCGTCGATGTCCTTCAACGCGTCGCCGACGGTCGCGACCGGTTCGTCGGCATGACGCCGCAGGTGCTCCACGGAGGCCCGGATCACCGTGAGCGGCGTCCGGAGCTCGTGACTGGCATCCGCGGCGAACTCGCGCTGCCGGCGCAGGGCCAGGCGCTGGGCGCCCAGTGACTCGCGAATCGGGACGAGGGCCCGGCGGGCATACACGGCCCCGAACCCCACGGCAACGAGGACAACGAGGCCACCGCCGACGAGCAGCACGAGGAGCAGCGACTGGAGGGTTCGGGCCTCGGTGGTCCGGTCCTGGACGACCTGGACGAAGAACGTGCCGGCGCTCGGATTCGTGGCCTTGATGGTCAGGATCCGAACCGGGACCTGGACCGATCCGGCCGATTCGGTGAAGGAGATCGTGCTCGTCCGAAGGTCTCGGCCGGCCGCTCCTGCCTCGTCGATCGCCTTTGCATCCGGCAGGCCGGCGGGAACCGTGAAGTTACCCGGCGCGGCGAGCAGGTCGCCCTGCGGTCCGATCACGAGCGCGAAGGTCCCGGCCTGGTTGCCACCGAACCCGAACTCGGTCGGCGGCCCTCCCGGGCCGGGTCCCGGGTGCCCGGTCTCGATGTAGCGCTGGAAGTCCCCCGCTCGATCGTCGAGCTGGCTGACCCCAGTCGACGCCAGCGAGTTCGCGACGCTCGCATAGAGGGCGACGGCGAGGACGATCAGCACGAGAAGCGTCGTCCCGCCGCTCCAGGCGACGAGGCGCCATCGAACCGAGCGAATCAGGCGCGCGTCGGCGTCGGAGGTACCGCCGGGTTCGCCGGCGTCCGCCGGCTCTTGCGCCTCGATCGCGGTCGGCTGCGTCTCGATTGGCGCTTCCTCAGGCATCGGCCATCCGGTAGCCGACGCCACGGACCGTCTCGATCCAGCGACCGGCATCACCGAGCTTGGCCCGCAGGTAGTGCACGTACGCGTCGACCGCGTTCGGCGTGACCGCGACGCTGAACGGCCACGCCTGGTCGAGGAGCTGGTCGCGACTGAGGCTCTGGCCGGGATGCCGGAGCAGGCACTCGAGGAGCGAGAACTCGCGTGGGCTGAGCTCGACCGCCCGGCCCTCGACGGTCACCCGGCGGGTCTTCTCGTCGAGCTTGATGGGCCCGACGGCGATGACGGGATCCGGACGCCGCGGGCCGGTCTCGGTGCGGCGGGCGAGGGCCCGGAGGCGGGCGGCGAGCTCCTCGAACGCGAAGGGCTTCACGAGGTAATCGTCGGCGCCGGCGTCAAGGCCGGTGACGCGGTCGTTGACCGTGTCGCGCGCCGTGAGCATCAGGATGGCCATCTCACCGCCGGCCTTCCGAACGCGGCGGGCGACCTCCAGGCCCGAGATGTCGGGCAGGCCGACGTCGAGGATGACGACCTCGATTCCGGCCGCCGACGTGGCGATCTCCACGCCTGACTCCCCGTCGTGGGCGACCTCGACCACGTGACGGTCGTCCTCCAGCAGGCGCCGGAGGACCCGCGCGAGTCGCTGGTCATCCTCGACGAGGAGCAGGTGCATGGCGTTGCTCGGTTCTCCGGCTTAGGGAACGACCGTGATGTCGTTGGCCGTCGGGCCTGTGGGCGTGGCGCTGGCGCCGGGGGTCGGCGCACCGAGGCGGACAATGACCGTCCCGCCGGTCTTCACGTCGCTCGACGACGCGCTCGATTGCTGATGGTAAGTCGTGGTTCCGCTGGTGGCGATCGTCACGGACTGCCCGGTGGCGGTCGTGATCGTGATCGAATCGGCGGTCACCGCGGTGACGGTGCCCTGGACGGAGGCGCCGCCGCCAAAGCCTCGGCCGCCCTGGCCACCGGGGTTCGCGCCACCGCCGCCGGGGAAGTAGCCGCCGTTGCCGAAGCGGCCGTTGCCGTTGCCGTTCAGGGCGGCGACCGCTGCGGGCGCGGTCATCCGTCCGGCGGCGAAAGCGACCCCGCCCAGCGCGACCGCGAGGGCGAGCCCGAGGGCGACGTTGATCCAGAGCGACTGACCGCTGCGCGGCCGCTTGACGGGCACAACGGGCCCCTGCGTCGACGTCGGGGTAGCGGTCTGGAGTGGCGCCGAAGGCTCCGGCGGGACGGGTTGGAACGTGGGTTGTGTGGGCTGTGTGGGCTGGACGGGTTCGGTCATGTCTGCGTGCTCCTATTCGTAGCGAAGGGCGGCGATGGGGTCGAGTCGGGCCGCCTGGCGTGCCGGCCAGACGCCGAACACGACCCCGACGACGAGGCTGAAGAGGGTGGCGATCGCCATCGTTCCGGGGTCGATCGAGAAGCCCCAGCCGGCGACCCGGCCGATGAGGGCCGAGACTGCCAGGCCGATCGCGATGCCGATCAGGCCGCCGATGAGTGACAGCGTCAGGGCCTCGATGAGGAACTGGCTGAGGATGTCGCGGGCCTTGGCCCCGAGGGCCTTCCGGATGCCGATCTCGCGGGTCCGCTCGCGAACGGAGACCAGCATGATGTTCATGATCCCGATGCCCCCCACGAGGAGCGAGATCGAGGCGATCCCGCCGAGCAGGAGCGTCAGCGTGCCGCTGATCGACGTCGCTGCGTCGAGGAGCTGGGCCTGGTCAAAGATCGAGAAGTCGTCCGAGGCGGTCGCGGTGATCCCGTGCCGGGTTCGGAGCAGGTTCGTGATGGCGTCGCGCGTCGACTGGATCGCGTCGGCGCTGGCGACGCTCACGCCGATGGTTCGAACCTGGTTGCCGCCGACGAAGTACTTCTGCACGACGCCGATCGGGACCAGCACCTCGTTGTCGGGGTCCTGGAAGCCCGAGCCGCCCTTCGGCTGGAGGATGCCGATGAC
>DAINSJ010000040.1:7844-11432 GCA_036741375.1 Candidatus Limnocylindrales bacterium | reverse complement strand
CGCGAGTGCCTGTCCGACGTCTTCGACCTCGACGCGCTGCGCGACCTCCTCGGCGGGATCGCCCGGCGCGACATCGCGATCCACTCGGTCGAGACGGTCAAGGCGTCGCCGTTCGCCTCCTCGCTGCTGTTCGACTACGTGGCCGCGTACATGTACGAGGGCGACGCCCCGCTGGCCGAGCGCCGCGCCGGCGCGCTCGCGCTCGACCGCGACCTCCTGCGCGAGCTCCTCGGCCAGGAGGAGCTCCGCGAGCTGCTCGACCCGGAGGCGCTGTCGGATCTCGAGCTCTCCCTCCAGGGCCTCGCCGACGAACGGCGGGCGAACAGCGCCGAGCACCTCCACGACCTCCTGCGCCGGATCGGCGATCTGTCCCCTGACGAGGTGGCCGATCGCGTCGAGGGCGGGGCCTCAGTCGCGGCGACGTGGCTCGCGGAGCTCGCCGCGGGTCGGCGAGCCGTGCAGCTGCGCCTCGCCGGCACCGATCGCTGGGTCGCGATCGAGGACGTCGCTCGCTACCGTGACGGCGTCGGGGCGCCGCCACCGCCTGGGATTCCCGACGCGTTCCTGACCCCGGCCTCCGGCGCGCTCGAGGGCCTCCTCGCACGCTGGGCTCGCAGCCATGGCCCGTTCCTGAGCCCGGATCCGGCCCGCCGCTGGGGCCTGCCCCTCGGCATCGTCGACGACACGCTCGGCCGGCTGCTCGCCGCCGGAACGATCCTGCGGGGCGAGTTCCGGCCCGGCGGCTCCGAGCGCGAGTGGTGCGATCCGGAGGTCCTCCGAATGCTGCGCCGGCGCTCGCTCGCGCGGCTCCGTCACGAGGTCGAGCCGGTCGAACCCGAGACATTGGGACGGTTCCTGCCCGCGTGGCATGGCATCCCGCCGACCGGTGCGGCCGTGGCCCCGCTCCGTGGCACCGCGGCGCTCGAGCGCATCGCGGAGGTCATCGACCAGCTCTCCGGGGTGCCGATCCCGGCATCCGTCCTCGAGCGTGACATCCTGCCCGCGCGGATCCCCGGCTATCTGCCCCGACTCCTCGACGAGCTCGGCGCGCTCGGCGAGGTCGGCTGGGTGGGCTGCGGCAGCCTCGGCCGCGATGATGGTCGGGTGGTTCTCTTTCGACCGGGCCGCGAGGTCCTCCGGCCCGTCGGTCTCCCCGACGGCGTGGAGCGACCCGAGGGTGCGCGCCACGACGCCATCCGCGAGCATCTCGCACAACGCGGCGCCTCGTTCTACCGCGCGCTCCATGGCGCCGCCGGTGGCGGACCCGACCGCGAGGTCCTCGACGCCCTCTGGGACCTCGTCTGGGCCGGCGAGGTCACGAACGACACCTTCGCGCCGCTGCGAGCGCTGCGCTGGAAGCGCCCAGCGCGACCCTCCGGCAGGGCGACACGACCGGGCCGCCTGACGTCGCTGGGCCCGCCGGAGGCGGCGGGACGGTGGTCGCTCATCGACTCCGCCGGCCAGGCCACGCCGACGGAGCGGCTCCACGCGCTCGGCCTGGCGCTCCTCGACCGCCACGGCGTCGTGGTCCGGGAGGCCGTGATGGCGGAGGGGCATGACGGCGGCTTTGCAGGGGTCTATCCGGTCCTGCGGGCGCTCGAGGAAGCCGGGCGGATCCGGCGAGGCTACTTCGTCGAGGGCCTCGGCGCGGCCCAGTTCGCGCTCGCCGGCGCGATCGAGCGGCTGCGGGCGCTGCGCCGGCCGGTCTCCGCCGACGGCGACGCCCCACCGGTCCACGTGCTCGCCGCCGCCGATCCCGCGAATCCCTACGGCGCCGCGCTCCCGTGGCCGCGTCGTGGCGAGCAGGACCGGCGGCCGCTCCAGCGCGCGGCCGGCGCGGCGGTCGTCCTCGTCGACGGCGTCGCGGTGATCTACGTCGAGCGAGGCGGGCGCTCCATCCAGACCCTGCCGGCCTTCGATGACCCGGCGATCGCCATGGTCGCCGTGCCGGCGCTCGTGACCCTGATCGGCGACGGCCGCGACCGCGAGCTCGTCATCTCGAAGATCGACGGATTGCCCGTCACGGAATCGCCGCACGCGGAAGCGCTGGTCCGGGGCGGCTTCGTCGCCGGCTACCGCGGGCTCGTCCTGCGCCAGGCCCGACCGAGGTTGAGCTGACCGATGGCTGAAGGCGACACCCTCGCGCGCATCGCGGTCGGGCTTCGGCCCCACCTGGCCGGCCGAACCGTGCTCGCCGCGCGCGCTCGGCTGCCGGGCCCGCAGGTCTCGCGCGTCGTCGGCCAGAAGATCGACGCCGTCGAAGCCGTCGGCAAGAACCTCCTGATTCGCTTCGACAACGGCCTCGAGCTCCGGACCCACCTCGGCCTCCACGGCAGCTGGCACCGCTACCGGCCCGGCGAGACATGGCGCCGGCCTGCTTCTCGCGCCGTCCTGATCCTGGAGGTCCCGGGCGCGGTCGCCGTGTGCTTCGATGCCCCGGTCGTGGAGCTCTTCGAGGCCCGGGCCGAAGTGGTCCACCACACGCTTGGCGACCTTGGTCCCGACCTCCTCGACCCGAAATTCGACGCCGCGGAGGCGCATCGCCGGGCCCGCGTCCCCGAGCGCGCCGACACCGCCATCGGCGAGGTGGTCCTCGACCAGCGGGCGATGGCCGGCATCGGCAACGTCTACAAGAGCGAGGTCCTCTTCCTCGAGAAGGTCGACCCATTCGCGCCGATGCGCTCGATCGACGACGAGACGCTCGACCGGACCATCGAGACCGCGCGGCGGCTGCTGCTCGACAACGCCAGGCCGGGGGCCCCGGCTGGGCGCACCACAACGCTCGATCCGCGGACCGGCGTGCGGCTCGCACCCTCACGCCTCTGGGTCTACGACCGGGCCGGCCGGCCGTGCCACCGCTGCGGGACGCTCCTCCGTTCGGGACCGCAGGGTGCGGAGCTCCCGCGGACGACCTACTGGTGCCCGACGTGCCAGGCCCCGGCGAGCGCCTCCCGCGGCTCGCGCGCATCGGCTGGAAAGGTCGCCACGAAACGACCGTGAGGCGCTCCGATGTGTGAGCAGTTCGTCGCCCGTGCGGCCGAGCCGTTCCGGATCGACGAGCTATGGCCCTTCACGGAGCACCTGGAGCGGTACGGAATCGCCGGGTTCGGCTGGGGCGCGGCGTGGCTCGGCGCCGGCGGTGCGATCGAGTCCCACCGCGACGTCCGGGCCTTCCGCGACGACCCGGCGCGCGAGGCGATCGGGTTGGTCGAGACGACCTCGCTCCTCGTCCACCTCCGGCGGCCCTCGCGCCTCTCCACGATCGGCATCGCCGACACGCAGCCGTTCGACGATCCGGCGGGCCGCTACGCCTTCAGCCACAACGGCGATTTCGAGCGCCACACGGACCTTCGAGCCGGGTTTCGGGCCGACGGCCGAATTCACGGCCGGGCCGATACCGAGGTCGGCGCGCGCTGGCTCGAGGACGCCTGGGATCCGGCGGCATCCGCGCCGCGGCTCCTCGAGACGCTGCATGACACGTTCGGCGGCCTCGCCAACCTGGCGGTCCTGTCCGGAAGCGGCGAGGTCTGGCACTACGCCGGCAATCGCGACAACCCCGTCTTCACGTTCCAGCTCGGCCGCATCGCC
>DAINSJ010000040.1:0-7744 GCA_036741375.1 Candidatus Limnocylindrales bacterium | reverse complement strand
TCTACTGGCTCGGCATCAACGCGATCATGGGTGGCGTCGGAATCGCGATCCAGGAGCGCGTGCCGGGCATGGTTCCCGCGGGCGAGAAGGGGACGTTCCTCGCCCTGCAGGGTTTCGCCATCCTCGCGGTCAACATCCTGGTCCAGCCGACGATCGGCATGATCAGCGACTACACCCAGAGTCGCTGGGGTCGCCGCAAGCCATACATCGCGATCGGCGCGACCCTCGACGTCGTCTTCATCATCGGCTTGGCCACGGCGAATTCCTACTTCGTGCTCGTGGCATTCCTGATGCTCCTCCAGTTCAGCTCGAACTTCGCCCAGGGGCCGTTCCAGGGCTACGTGCCGGATCTCGTGCCCGAGAAGCAGGTCGGGCTGGCGAGCGCGATGGTCGGGGCGATGCAGACGGTCGGCTACATCGCCGGCGGGATCATCGTGTCCCTCGCCTACATCCTCAGCGACCCGCCGGACTACCGGATCCCTACGATCGCCCTCGGCATCATCGAGTTCGTGACCGCGATGGGCACGATCCTCTGGGTTCGCGAGGGGGGCGCCCCGCGGGATCGAAAGGGCCGCTCGTGGCTCCAGATCGCGAAGTCGGCCTGGGCCCTCGACATCCTCCAGGAGCGGAGCTTCGTATTCCTCGTCCTGTCGCGGCTGATGTTCTTCGCCGGGATCAACGCGCTCCTGGCCTGGTTCATCATCTTCTTCAACCAGACGCTGCTGCTCACGACGGGCGACAAAGCTCTCGTCGTGCCCGTGACCCAGGTCATCGTCGCCCTCGTCACGGTCGTGGCGACGTTCCCATCGGCCAGGATCTCGGATCGCATCGGTCGCAAGCCGGTTATCTACGCCGCCTGCGCCTTCGGTGGGCTCGGCCTCGCGATCTGTGCGATCGCGCCGAACGTCATCGTGTTCCTCGTGGGCGCCGTCCTGCTCGGTGCCGCCTCCGGGACATTCCTCGCCGTCGATTGGGCGCTGATGACCGACATCATCCCGAAGGCCGCCTCCGGCCGGTACATGGGCATCAGCAATATCGCCGTGGCCGCCGCCGGGACCCTCGCCGGCGTCCTCGTCGGGCCGATCATCGACATCGTCGGCGGGAAGGCCCAGACGCCCGATGGGCCGCGGGTCGCCTGGCTCGCCGCCGTCGCGTTCTTCGCCCTCTCGGCGCTCTTTCTCCGGCGCGTCGATCCGACGCCGCGCGCGCAGCGTCGCGCCGCCGAGGCGAAGGCTGATGCCGAGAGGCTGGCCCCCACCAGCTGACGACCCGCCGCTCCCGCTCCGTGCCGTATCCTCCCCAGAACGCGGCAGGAGGGGCATCGACGGCGTGAGCGACGGCACGGTCATGGTCATCGGCGGCGCCGAGGACAAGATCCGCGACCGCGTCATCCTGAGCCGCTTCGTCTCCCTCGCGGGCGGCCCCGACGCGATCATCGCGGTGATCTCGACGGCATCCTCGCTCGGCTTCGAGGCGGGCGAGCGCTATCGAGCGGTCCTCACCGAGCTCGGGGCGAAGACCGTCCGGCCGTTGCACGCGATGACCCGGGCCCAGGCGAACGACGAGACCTTCGCCCGCGCGCTCACCGATGCGACGGGGATCTTCCTCACCGGCGGGAACCAGCTCCGCCTGTCCTCCACGATCGGGGGAACCGTGCTCGCGGAGGCCATCATCGAGCGCTTCCACGACGGCGCGGTCGTCGCCGGCACGTCCGCCGGCGCCTCGGCGATGTCGAGCCACATGATCGCCTTCGGCGCGTCGGGCGGGACACCCAAGATCCGGATGGCGGCCCTCGCGGCGGGACTCGGCCTGCTCCCGAGCGTGATCATCGACCAGCATTTCCAGCAGCGGAACCGGCTCGGCCGGCTCCTCTCGGTGATCGCCCAGAACCCGAGCCTCCTCGGCCTCGGGGTCGACGAGGACACGGCCGGCGTCGTGGGACCAGACGCGATCATGGAGGTGATCGGGCGGGGGAGCATCACCGTGGTCGACGGCGCCGCCGCCGAGACCGACGCGTGGAACGTCCACGGCCACCGCCCGCTCATGATCAGCAACGTCGTCCTGCATGCGCTCCCGGCGGGCTACCGGTTCGACCTCCGGCGGCGGCACCGGATCGCGAACCCGGGCCTCAAGGCGATCCAGGGCGGCGAGGCGGCATCCAGCTAGCCATGGCGAAGGCAGCGACGACCCGCAAGCCCGCTGCCGCCCCGGCCGTGCCGGCGGCTCCGGCCGTGTCGAGCAGCGGCACGCCAGGGACGAAACGCGCGCGCGCCCGCAAGGCGACGAACGGCTCGGAGCCCCGCCCGGCGCCCACCCTTCGGATCATGGAGACCCGGATCCTGCGTGGCCCGAACTACTGGTCGAGATCGCCGGTCGTCCGGATGCTCGTCGACCTCGGCGTCCTCGAGCAGTTCCCGTCGAACACGATCCCCGGGTTCGTCGACGGCCTGCTCACCTACCTGCCCTCGCTCGAGGATCACGCCTGCTCGCTGAACCGCCGCGGCGGCTTCGTCACGCGACTGCGGGACGGCACCTGGGCGGGCCACGTCGCCGAGCACGTCGCGCTCGAGCTCCAGAACCAGGCCGGCACCCCGGTCCGCCACGGCAAGACCCGCGGCGCCAGCGTCGAAGGTCAGTACAACGTCGTCTTCGAGTTCGGCGAGGAGGCGGTCGGCCTCGAGGCCGGCAAGCTCGCCGTTCGGATCGTGAACCACCTCGTGGCGCCGAGCGACCCGGCCACCGAGCTCGATTTCATCGCCGAGCTCGAGCGGCTCATCCGCCTGGCCGAGAAGCAGGGGTTCGGGCCGTCGACCCAGGCGATCCTCGACGAGGCCGCTTCGCGCGACATCCCGTTCCTCCGGCTCGACCGGTTCTCGCTCGTCCAGCTCGGCCAGGGCGTCCACCAGCAGCGGATCCGGGCGACCATGACCTCGAAGACGTCCGGGATCGCCGTCGACATCGCGAGCGACAAGAACCTCACGAACCGGCTCCTCGATTCGGCCGGCCTGCCGGTCCCGAAGTCCGAGGTCGTCACGACGGCCGATGCGGCGGTCGTGGCGGCGCGCAGGATCGGCTTCCCGGTCGTCGTGAAGCCCCTCGACGGCAACCACGGCCGCGGCGTCCACCTCGACCTCCAGACGGACGACGCCGTCCGCGAGGGGTTCGAGGGCGCCGTCACCCAGACGCGCTCGGGCGAGGTCGTGGTCGAGACCTACATCCACGGCAACGACTACCGCTGCCTCGTCATCGGCGGGGTGGTCGCGGCGATCGCCGAGCGAGTGCCCGCGTCGGTCGTGGGCGACGGCAAGACGACCGTCCAGCAGCTGGTCGACCGGACGAACGCGGACCCGCGGCGCGGCATCGGCCACGAGAAGGTCCTGACCCGGATCAACGTCGACGCCGCGGCCGAGGAGCTCGTCCGCGGCCAGGGCCTCACCCTCGACGCGGTCCCGGCCAAGGGCGTCCGCGTGAAGCTCGCGCTGACCGGCAACATGTCCACGGGCGGGACGTCGATCGACCGGACGCTCGAGGCCCACCCGGACAACGTCGAGATCGCCGAGATGGCCGCCCGCGTCGTCGGGCTCGACGTCGCCGGCATCGACTTCATCTGCCCCGACATCACCGTCCCGGTTCGAGAGACCGGCGGCGCGATCGTCGAGGTCAACGCGGCGCCGGGGTTCCGGATGCATACCCACCCGACCGAGGGCGAGCCGCAGTACGTCGCCAAGCCGGTCATCGACCTGCTCTTCCCGCCCGGCGCCGGCGCCCGCATCCCGATCCTCGCCGTCACCGGCACGAATGGCAAGACGACGACGGTCAGGATGATCGCCCACATCCTGAAGTTCATGGGCCGGCGCGTCGGGATGACCTCGACCGACGGCATCGTCGTCGATGGCCGGACGATCCGGCGCGGCGACATGTCCGGCCCGAAGTCCGCGCGGATGATCCTCCAGAACCCGACGGTCGACACCGCGGTCTTCGAGGTCGCCCGCGGCGGGATCCTCCGCGAGGGGCTCGGCTTCGACCGGGCCGACGTCGCCGTCGTCACGAACGTCACCGCCGACCACCTCGGGCTCGGCGGGATCGAGACGCTCCAGCAGCTCTCGGACGTGAAGGGCGTGCTCGTGCAGGCCGTGCCCCGCTCCGGGAGCGCGGTCCTGAACGCTGACGATCCGTACGTCGCCCGGATGGCGCGGGAGTGCCGCGGCGCCGTTGTCTACTTCTCGATGGAGACGGAGAAGGGGAGTCGCGGCTTCGACCGCGTCGACGGCCACTGCGGCCGCGGCGGGGCCGCGTTCGTCATCCGCAAGACGCCCGAGGGCGACCAGATCGTGCTCCGCCACGGGCCTCGCACGATGCCGGTGCTGTACACCCACCTCGTGCCGGCGACGTTCGGCGGCAAGGCCCGGATGAACGTCGCGAATGCCCTCGCAGCCGCGGCCGCGGCCTGGGCGACCGGCGCCCACCTGCACGACATCCGGCAGGGCCTGCGGACCTTTACAACCTCGTTCTTCCAGGCCCCGGGCCGGCTGAACTACCTCGAGATCGGCGGGATCCGGCTCATCATCGACTACTGCCACAACGTCGACGGCATGCGCAACCTCGCCGATTTCGTGCGCCGGATGATGGCCGACGGAACGTCACGCCCGGTTCGCCGGGGCCGGGCGATCGGTGTCATCGGGATGCCCGGCGATCGGCGCGACGAGGACATGCGGGAATACGGCGCGCTTGCGGCCGGGGCCTTCGACGAGATCATCGTTCGCGAGGATCGGAACCTCCGGGGCCGGGCGCCCGGCGCTACCGCCGAGATCGTTGCCGAAGGGGTTCGCCACTCCCGAACCGAAGCGGGCGGGCGGCCCGTCCGCGTCGACAAGGTCCTCGACGAGCTCACGGCCGTTCGGGCCGCGATGCGTCGGGCCGATCGGGGCGATCTCATCGTGACCTGCGTCGACGACGCCGTCGCCGTCTACAAGGAGGCGATGGCCGCCGCCGGCCAGACGCTCGGGACAACGGCCTACGCCGACCCGGGCGAGCTCGAGGCGCCCGAGGGCTAGCTGCGGCGCTTCGGCGGCCCGCCCAGCCTGCCGAGAATTTCCCAGATGTCATCGCGAGTGGCATGAGCCAAGAGATGGACCCTCAACCACCCGCCCCCGAGCGGGCGCTCGCCGAAGTCCATCCCGGCCCGAGGGTGGCGCGGGACAAATTCCGTACCTAGGAGCCGTCGGCCGGCCCATCGCTGCCGAACCGGCTTCTCTAACGCCACTCCCGGTGGCATCCGGGGATGTTCGGGCTGCCGCCTGGTGGCGAGGGAGGGGGAGCCCGCCGTTAGCGCGATCGCCGCCGAGGTGCCTTGGGGCTGCCGCTGGATCTCGTTTCGGGGAGGAGCGCGCTCAGCTCCGCCACGGAGTCGACCGCCTGGAACCCGCGCTCGCCGAGCAGCTTGAAGACGCCGTCGCGGTCCTCGTGGCAGAGCAGCGCGATGATCCGCGGCGCCTGATCCTCCGACGTCTCCCCGTGATCGAGCTCGCCCTGGAGCGCGGCCGGCTCGGACTCGTAGACGGGGATCTCGTCCTTCCATCCCGCCCCGACGGCCCCGGCGCGAATCTCGCCGATGACGCCCGCCCGGCTCCGGCCGCGGAGGTACGTGAGCGTCTCCTTGATCGCAATTCGGCTCGCCCGCTCGGCCGCGATCCGGCCCATGCCCCGGAGCGTGTCGTCGGGCCGGTCGCCGGCGGTCCCGATGATGGCCGTCACCGGCGCGCTCCCGGCGATCGCCTCGGCGACGTCGAAGAGGGCATAGATTCCCGCCTCGTTGTGGGCGAAGTCGACGATCACGACTTGACTGTCCGCGCGGAAGACGTTGAGCCGGCCCGGTGAGGCGCCGGCCGTCGGCCGGAAGTCGAGGAGGCCCCGCCGGACCTCCGCGATCGTCGCGCCGAGCGCCCGTGCGCCCGCCGAAGCGGCGAGGGCGTTGGCGATGTTGTGTCGCGCGAAACCCCCGAATGCGATCGGCACCTCGCGAACCTCGGCGATCGGCCGCCACTTCGCGCCCTCGGCCTCCCCGAGCATGCCGTCACGAACCAGGTAGGCCCGACGACCGGCCCGCAGGTGGCGCCGCACGACGGTTGACCGATCGCCTTCGAGGGTGAAGTAGGCGACGCTGGCCCGCACCCGACGCGCGACCGGGACGACGTATCGATCGTCGGCGTTCAGGACGACCCAGCCGTCGCGGCGCGTGATCCGGCAGATCGTCGCCTTGACCTCCGCGAGCTCTGGCAGCGTATGGATCCCCTGGAGGTCGAGGTGGTCCGAGGTGACGTTCGTGAGGATGCTCGCGTCGTTCGACTCGTAGCCGACACCCTTCAGCACGATCCCGCCCCGCGCTGTCTCGAGGACAGCGACGTCGACGTCGGACCGTTCGAGGATCGCGTGGGCCCCGCCGGGGCCGGTCCAGTCGCCGGGCTCGACGATCTCCTTACCGACCATGATCCCGTCGGAGTTCGTGGTGCCGACACGCCGCCCGGCGCGAGACAGGATCCGGCTCACGAGCCGCGTTGTCGTGCTCTTGCCGTTCGTGCCGCTGATGGAGATCACGGGGATGCGCCGCTCGGAATCCCGGATCCAGGCCGGCGGGCGGCCCTCCGCGGCCGTGACGCGCCGGGACCAGTCCCGGATGCGCCGCGCCTGCCGGTCGGTCAGCCGGCCGTCGGCCGCGACGGGAACGCCGCGGCCGGCCAGGGACACGGCGGCGTCGGCGATCACCTGGGCCCGATCGGCTTGCTGCCACGGCCACGTCACGATCCAGTGCCCCGGATCCGAGGAGCTGTGGACCTCGAGCCTGGCCCGGCCCTCGCCGGCCTCGAGTCGGAGCCGCCGGATCCAGGCGACGAGGCCGGCGACCTCGGCCGGCCAGTCGCTGGCCGGGACGACCTTGCCCAGCTGCACGAGCGCGTGCCGTTCGGGATCCCGGCGGCCGTACCAGGTCCGGCGGCGGCCGATCGCGATCTCGACCTTGACCACCGGCTCGAGCCGGTAGACGTTGGGGCCCTCGAGCAGGCGAATCTCGACGAGTCGCACGGTAGGCCGAGGATAGCAACCGCCGAAGCGCCGCCGAACTATGCTGCGGCCGGAGGTTACGAGTGACCCAGACCCAATCGGACATCGCGACGGGGACGCCGCCGGGAGCCACCGTGGGCGCGGAGGAGCTCGCTGCCCTGCACGATCACATCGCGGCGGCGCTGCCGGCGTTGCTCTCGGATCTCGAGCGCCTCAGCAACATCGACTGTGGCAGCTATTCACCCGACGGCGTCAACGAGGTCGCGAGCTGGACCGCCGCCGCCCTCGAGGACCTTGGTGCAACCGTCGAACGGCGGCCGGATCCCGAGGGACGCTTCGCGGACACGGTGGTGGCGACGTTTGAGGGCGCCGTTGGCTCAGGGCCGCGAATCCTCCTGATCGGCCACATGGACACCGTCTTCGCCGACGGAACCGCGGCCGCCCGGCCGTTCCAGATCGAGGGCGAGACGGCGCTCGGCCCCGGCGTCAGCGACATGAAAGGCGGCCTGCTCGCGGGGGTGTATGCCCTGGCCGCGATCCGGAAGGTCCTGGCCGAGTCGGGGAGCGCGTTCCCCTTCGAGCGGCTCGTCTACGTCGCCAACCCCGACGAGGAGGTCGGCTCGCTCTCGTCGACGCCCCACATCCGCGAGATCGCCGCGGGCTCCGACGCCTGCTTCGTCCTCGAGTG
>DAINSJ010000039.1:0-11689 GCA_036741375.1 Candidatus Limnocylindrales bacterium | reverse complement strand
GCGTGAGCGAGTCGATCTACCACCGGCGCTACCAGGAGCCGGACAAGCTCCAGGAGGACGGCGCCGAGATCGACTGGCCGGTCCCCTACTGGTGGGTCGACATCGGCGCGACGATGCAGAACGTCATGCTGGCGGCAGTCGACGCCGGCCTCGGTTGCGGGTTCGCGGGCGGCGACGTGGAGAGCATCGAGGCGGTCAAGTCGTACCTCGGCATCCCCGCTGAGTTCACGCCGATTGGCGTCATGCCCGTCGGCCGGCCGCTCCCCGACGTCCGGTCGCCGAGCCTCAAGCGCGGCTGGGTCCCGTTCGACCAGTTCGCTCGCTGGGAGCACTGGTAGGCCCTTCGCGGGAGCGCGCCGCCGGGAATTAGGCAGGCAATCGGTCGCGAAGCCAGCCGGCGATGTCGAGGCGGTCGCCGCCGCGGGTCAGCATGACCCCGAGGACGATCACGATGCCGCCCGCGACCTGCTCGGGACGGACGGCCTCGCCGAGCAAGACCGCGCCGAGGATGACGGCGATGAAGGGCACGAGGAACTGAAAGGCCGTCACCCGGGTCGGCCCTAGCAGGCGAATCGCGTTGAAGACCAGCACGTTTGCGAGACCGGCGGCCAGGAGCGCCGAATAGAGCAGGCCCGCCCACGCCGCTCCATCCACGGCACCCCACGACGTTGACGATGCCTGCCAGAGGCCCGGCAGCAGGAGCACGAGACAACCGCCGACCATTGCCCAGGCGGAGGTCCGGATCGGCGAATGGCGCCGCAGGATCGGTGCGCCAAACGCTACGTAGATCGACCAGAGGAGCGCCGCGCCGAGGGTGAGCAGGTCGCCGACGAGCACCAGCCCCGCACCCCGACCGAGGCCGAGGCCGAGCCCCGGCCCGGCGGCGACGACGATCGCCACGCCTGCGAACGACAACAGCCCGCCGGCGATCTTGACCCGCGTCAGGACGTCCGATCCGGCGATTACGGCAAGCAGCGCGGTCAGCACCGGGGTTGCGGCCACGAGCAGTGCGGAATCCCCGGCGGGGATCCACTGGAGCGCGGTCGACCAGGCGATCTGATACACGCCGAAGCTCAGGGCGCCGAGGCCCAGGATGAGAACGGCATCTCGCCGCGGGAGCCAGATCGAGCCTTCACGGACTCGGAGGACCGTCATGAGGACCGCCGACGCGAGCGAGAACCGGATGAGCGCGAAAGCGACCGGCGGGATCTCGCGGTTCGCCGACTTCACGACGATGAAGTTCGCCGCCCAGACGACGACCACGAGGAGGACGCCGGCCTCAACGAGGGTTCGCTCGCGGCGGGTGGAGGCTGGTCGCCCGTGCGCGGGGCGCCCGGCAACCGAAACGCCCGCCGGTTCGCCGGCGGGCGTCGAGCTCGCGGGGGTGGGCGGAGGGCTGTCGATCAGGCGACGTCCTGGTCGAGCTCGAGCGTCTCCTCGTCGTCCTCCTCGGTGAGCTTCAGCCAGACGAACAGCCCGGCAAGCACGATGAGGGGGATCACGAGGATCGCGCCGAGGGTGATCCCGAGGGCGACAGCGACGGTCTTGAGAGCACGCATGGTTCTGGCCTCCTGTGCTGGCTTCCGCCCGGATCGTTCAGCCGGACTTGCCGGTCGACGGCGACGGAGCGGGCTTCCGAAGGGTCGGCGCCCGCTTCGTCATCTCGGTGATGTCGTCCTTCGTGAACTCGACGAGCGAGTGGTGAATTCCCGTCTGATCCGCCTGGAGCAGCCGGAGGACGTACGCCCCTTCCTGCTCGAAGAAGAAGATGTCGCGCGGGCGTTGCTCATCAAGGTACCGGCCAATCACGCGGAGCGCCGATTCGTAGTGGTCGGTAGTGGCGCTTGCATCGCTCCCGCGGCGCGCAATGGCATCGTCCATGAACCTGGCGATGTCGTCATCGAGGAGCGTCAGGGTCTCCTTGTAGGCGTGGCCCATCGCATCGCCCCACGAGCTCGCGGAGCTCTGGATGACGAGGCCCTGGATGATGAAGCCGACGTCCGTCTCGGCCACGAGGACCTCACGCATCCCCTTGTCGTCGAGATACGCCCCGACCGAGCGAAGGACCTCCTCGAAATCCTGCCTCGGACTGCCCTCGTAGATCCGCATTGGCTCTCCCTCGAGGATCGCCCTGCCCCGGTGCCCGGCCTCAGGAGCCAGTCGTGCGATCCAGGAGTCCCTGCTCCTTGGCGCGCCTCGAGCTCAGGCGAAAGACCCCGGCTGCGGCGAGTGTAACGACGGCCCCGGTCACGAGCAACGCGATCAGCACTTCGGCGGTGCCCGGAACCACTTGCCCCGTCACCGACTGGAAGAGCGATCCCGGGCCACCGATCGCCGACGGATTCGCGGGGTCGAGGGCACGACGCATCGCCTCGATCCACCACGTCAGGGGCATTGCCAGTCCGATGGCCTGGATCGGCGGCGGCAGCACCGCCAGCGGAAACACCGCGCCGGCGACGAGGTAAAGCGCCCCCGCGAAGGCGTCCGGATACGACCACGATTCCTGGCGGGTCTGCAGGCAGACGGCCGCCATCAGGAGCCCGAGCGCGACGATGGAGAGAAGCCCGAGCACGGTCGCCACGATGAGCACCGGCCAGTCGACCCTCGCCGGGTCGAAAGGCACACCGAGCACGAGGACGCCGATGACCAGCGTGATCAGCGCCCCTGCAGCGCCGACGCCGAGACGGGCGACGCCGCGACCGAGCAGGACGACGAGGAAGTCGCTCGGGCTGACGTAGACGTATTTCAGCATCCGGTACCGCTCACGATCGTCAAGGATCGCCCACGCGAGCCCAGCGACGCCGCTGAGGACGACCGACCAGAGCGCCGTCCCGATGACGACGAACGAACGGAAGCGGGCGGTCGCGTCACCGCCGACCACCTGCAGCATGACGACGAGGATCAGGGCCGCCGCGACGGGCTTCGCAACCGAGTAGATGAAGAACAGCAAGGGGTCGGTCCAGTTCGCCTCCATCTGCCAGCCGAGCCGGACCGCGGTCCAGAACGAGCGCACGCCCTCGCCCCGGCGATCGACGGGGGCGCGCTCGGCGAGGACGCCGGGCGGCGTGGTCGTCGTGGACGCGCCGAGGGCGTTCACTGCCAGCGCACCGTCAAGCGGCCATCGCGGCGCGCCCGCCGCTCCATCGCGGCGAGCATCCAGCGAGCCGCGAGGATCGATACGACGCCCATCACGAGCAGGATCGCCAGCTCGACGATCGGGCTCGGAGTCCCGACCGGAAACGTCGCCCCAGAGAAGACGAGCTGGCGCATCGCGTCGAGCCCGGTCGCGAGAGGGATCAGCCCCACGGACAGGGCCCCCACCAGCCCGAGGCGAGCGACCGGGAAGTTGAGCCCGGACACGAAGTACACGGGCTCGACGAGGAACTGGCCGAGGTGGAACGCCTCGCGGCCCCAGACGAGGAAGACGCTCGCCAGGACCATCCCGACGCCATACAGCGCCGCCAGCGTCGCCATGAATACGGCGATCACGAGGAACCACTGCTCGACGGCGAACGTCACCCCGAAGATCGTCGTGGCGATGACGAGGATCGCGATCGCCCGGGTCGAGCTCATGACCATCCCGCCGAGCGCCATCCCGAACAGGATCGACATGAAGTGCATCGGCGCCGCGAAGTACAGCTCGAGGTTGCCCTGGCTCTTCTCCCAGTAGAGCTGGTTGGCCATCATCCAGATCACGTTGATCCAGAACGCGGTCATCGCGCCGCCCACGACGACGAACCCGACATACTGCTCGGGCGCGTGCAGGGCGCGGTAGACGAAGACGAAGGCGGCTGTCGAGAGGAACGGCAGCAGGATCTCGAACATGACCCACGACTTCTCCCGGAGGAGACCGCGGTAGCGCGGATACGCCCTGCCCCGAATGGACCGCAGGTTTGTCATGAGCACCTGCCGGCGCGTCCAGGCCGAGGCGGACCACGGGTCGGCCCCCGATCGGCCGACGAGATCGAGCGGCGTGCTCATCAGGCCACATCCTCGTCGCCGAAGCCGCGCCCGACGAGCTCGACGAAGACGTCCTCGAGCGTCGGCTCGGACTTCCGAAGTCCCAGGATCGTGGCACCTTTCTGGCCGAGCGCGCCGACGACCGTGCCGAGGGCCGAGTCGTCCGCGAGGACGAGGTTCACGGCCACGGTCTGGCGCTCCTCGGGCTCGGCATCGGTCGCTGCCGCGCTGGCGCTGACGACGCCGGGCAGGTCGGCGAGGGCCGCGGCGCCGCCGTCGAGGTGGTCGAGCTCGACTCGGAAGATCGATTCTCGCTGGACGCGGCGCTTCAGCTCATCGGGCGTGCCGATCGCAAGGATGCGGCCGCGGTCGACGATCGCGATGCGGTCGCACAGCTCGTCCGCCTCGGCCATGTAATGGGTCGTCAGGAGAATCGTCCGGCCGGGGACCGCGGCCCGCCACTCGACGATGAGCTCGCGTAGGGAGCGGGCCGCGGCGACGTCCAGGCCGAGCGTCGGCTCGTCGAGGAAGAAGACCCACGGATCGTTCATCAGCCCGCGGGCGAGGTTCATCTTCTGGCGCTCGCCGGTCGAGAGCGTGCTGACCCGGGCGAGCCGCTTCTCGTCGAGGCCGACGCGATCGATGAGCGCATCGGTCCGCTTCCAGCCGTCCTTCGCCGGGAGGCCATAGAACTGGCTGAACATCCAGAGCTGCTCGCGGACCGTGAGGATGCCGTACCCCGACTGTTCACCGCCGGCGACCATGTTCATGATCCGGCGGATCCGCTTCGTGTCCTTCATGACGTCGAAGCCGAAGATCGTGGCCGTGCCCGAGGTCGGCGCGAGGAGCGTCGTCAGGATCTTGATCAGCGTCGTCTTGCCGGCCCCGTTCGGCCCGAGCAACCCGAAGAGCTCGCCGGACTCGACGTCGAGATCGACGTGATCGAGGGCCACGACCGGCCCGCCCTTGGCCGGGTAGACACGCCGAACCGCCCGCGCCTCGATGGCGCGTGGGCTCGCGGCGGCGCGGCTATCCGAGGCAGCGGAAGACATGGGCACCCCGAACGAGTGGGCGGTGATGGGGACGACGAAGCATAGGGCCTCGCGCGCGCGAAGAAAAGCGACCGCCCGTGCATCCGCGCTCCCCGGCCACCGCCCTCGGTCCGGCGCGCTGAAGGGACGCCCTCGAGTGGCTCGCCGCCCGCCCCTGACAAATTGCACTCACACGGGCGTTGGTCTGCCCGACGACCGGATTTGGCCGGCTCCGGGGCGCGAGCCCGGCCCGTTTATCCCGGCCCGAACGTGGCTCGGGATGAAATCGTTCGCGAGCCGAATGGAATCGGTTGCGATAAGGCCCTCAGCGCTGACTTGCTCCCGTGTGAGTAGAAATTCGCGGGAATCCGGGGCTACTTGGCGTGAATCCCGGTTGCTTGGCGGGAATCGGGGCCTGCGCGGGCCCGAAAGCGTGAGTCGCAATGGCAGCGCCGGCGCCTCTACTGCGGGTCCCGCACGAGCGTCGCCAACTGACCCGCGACGCGGGCGTTGTTGACGATGAGAGCGGTGTTCGCGCGAACCGAAGCGCCGTCGGTGATCTCGGCAACGCGGGCGAGGAGCCACGGGGTCAGCTCCGGACCGTGAATTCCCGCGGCGTCCGCGTCGGCAATGGCACGGTCCGTGGCGTCGCGGGCGATGGCGTCGGGGAGCGCCTCATTCGCGGGCACTGGGACGCACACCAGGATCCCGCTGCCGAGCCCGAGACCAAGGTGCGTGGCCACCCTTCGAGCCGCGGCGGCTCCATCCCGGACGGCGCCCGGTGAGCGGATCCCGGCACTCCGGGCATAGAAGCCGGGCAGCTCGTCCTGGCCGATCGTCACGACCGGGACACCACGCGTCTCGAGGTACTCGAGGGTGAGGGCGACGTCGAGGATCGCCTTCGGGCCGGCGCAGACGACGGCGACCGGCGTACGCGCCAGCTCCTCGAGATCGGAGGAGACGTCGAGGGTCGAGCCGCTGATCACCTCGCCGGGGCGCGTCGACCCAAAGGCGCCGCGGTGCACGCCGCCAATCCCGCCGGTTGCGAACACCGCGATGCCGGCCGCATGGGCGGCGATCATCGTCGCCGAGACCGTGGTGGCCGCCCAGCCATCGCGATCGAGCGCCACGGCGAGACTCGCTCGGGCGGCCTTCAGCACCGAACCGGCGGGCGCGGTCGCCAGCGCCCGCAGCTGCTCTTCGTCGAGCCCGACGAGGATCCGACCGTCGCGGATCGCGACCGTGGCGGGCACGGCGCCGGATTCACGAACCGCGGCCTCCGAAGCGAGCGCGACCTCGAGGTTCGCCGGATACGGCAGGCCATGGCTGATCAGGGTCGATTCGAGGGCGACGACCGGTACCCCGTCGGCGATGGCGTTCGTGACCGCGGGCGAGACCTCCAGCCGGGAGCCGAGCGCGTTCGGGCGGGGGCCGTTGGTCATCCGGGCGGCAGCTCGATCCGCGGGCCGCTGAGCTGGCGGGCCGCGGCGCGATGTCCCGCCAGGGTCGCGCGGTGGAGGCCGTCCGCCGCGGGTCGACCGGCGGCGCGCGCGGCCAACCAGCCGGCGATGAAGCCCGCGTCGAACGCGTCGCCGGCCCCGGTCGTGTCGCGCGCAGCAACCGTGGCCATGGCGATGTCGAAGCGGAGCGGCGGCTCGTCGTCGTCGGCTCGCGTCCCCTCACTGGCGTCGACGCTCGCACGAGCCATCACGCTCGCGCCGCGATTGCCGCGCTTGATCACCGCGATCCGGGCGAGCTCGAGGAGGCCCTCGTCCGCGTGCCGTCCGAGCAGTGCCTCGGCCTCCGGCTCCGTGGCGAACAGCACGTCGGGTCGAGCGGCCGCGATCAGCTCGCGGGCCGCCCGGCGACCGTCGGCCAGCAATGGCCCCACGGATGCCAGGTCGACGGAGACGAGCGAATCCCGCTCCCGTGCCAGCTCGATCGCGCGAGCGCCGGCTCGCCCCAGCGGGTCGCCGAGCAGCGAGTACGCCGGCAGGTGGACCAGCTGGACGCGGTCGAACCACTCGGGATGGAGATCGTCCGGGCTCAGCTTGTCCGCGGCGCGGCGGTCCGCGACGAACGACCGCTCCCCGCCGGGGACCACGAGGACGCCGATCCGGCCGGTTCGGGCGCCGGCCACCCGCGTCGCCCGGACGGTCACCCCATCCCGCTCGAGCTGCTGGACCAGCGATCGGCCGGCGCCATCGCGCCCGACGGCGCAGACGAGCTGGGTCTTCACGCCGAGGCGCGCCAGCCAGCGAGCCGTGTTCGCCGCCGACCCGCCCTGGCGAATCTCGACCCGCCCCGGGACGTCGGTCCCGCGCTCGATCGGGCGGCTCGCCGCCAGCACGACATCGAGCATCAGGTCGCCAAGGACGAGGGCCCGAGCGGACGGCGATCCGGTGTCGATCCTGGCGATCGCGGCTGTCACGATGCGGATGGTAGATGGCGGCGCGCGGTGAAGGCCCGGTCCGAGGCCAGTTGGTACGCTTGCAGCGATGGCGACGAGTCCAGCGCTCGAAAACCTCGCGATCAACACCATTCGGACCCTGTCGATCGACGCCGTCCAGAAGGCCAACTCGGGCCACCCCGGCGCCCCGATGGGCGCGGCGCCGATGGCGCACGTTCTGTGGACGCGCTTTCTCCGGCACTCCCCGACGCACCCGGACTGGCCCGACCGCGATCGATTCGTGCTTTCGGCCGGGCACGCGTCGATGCTCCTCTACTCCCTCCTGTACCTGACCGGCTACGGGCTGACCCTCGAGGACCTCGAAGCATTCCGGCAGTGGGGCGCGCGGACGCCGGGCCATCCCGAGTACGGCGTCGCGCCCGGGATCGAGGCGACGACCGGCCCGCTCGGCCAGGGTTTCGCGAACGCGGTTGGCATGGCGATCGCCGAGCGCCGCCTGGCGAGCGAGATCAACCGCCCGGGTCACAACCTCATCGATCACCGGACGTATGCCCTCGCCTCTGATGGCGATCTCCAGGAGGGCATCGCGTCGGAGGCCGCGAGCCTGGCCGGCCATCTCCGGCTCGACAAGCTGACCGTCCTCTACGACGACAACCACATCCAGCTCGACGGGCCGACCGACATGGCCTGGTCCGAGGACGTCCTCGGCCGCTTCGAGGCCTACCACTGGGGCGTCCTGCGGGTGACGGACGGGAACGACCTCGAGGCGATCGAGGCCGCCATCCGGACGGCCGACGGCGACGGCCGGCCGTCGATCATCGCGGTGCGCACGCACATCGGCTACGGCGCCCCGAACAAGCAGGACACGCAGAAGGCCCATGGCTCGCCGCTCGGCGAGGACGAGGTTCGGCTCGCGAAGGAGTTCTACGGCTGGGATCCGGACGCGCATTTCCTCGTCCCGCCCGAGGTCCTGGACTTCTACCGCGTGGCGATCCCCGAGGGCCAGAAGCGGGTTGACGAGTTCCACGCTCGCTTCGAGGCCTACGCCGGCGCCTACGCCGACGAGGCGGCCGACCTGCGGCGGCGGATCCGGGGCGATCTCCGGCCGGACGCCCTCGAGGGGCTGAAGTCATACGCGGTCGGCGAGGAGCTCGCGACGCGGCAGGTCAGCCAGCAGGCCATCGCCGCGCTTGCCGAGCCCATCCCGGAGCTGTTCGGCGGCGCGGCCGACCTGTCGGAATCGAACCTCACGGACATCAAGGGCGCCGGCGATTTCGAGGCGGATACGCCGGGCAGGAACCTCCGATTCGGCGTTCGGGAGCACGCGATGGGTGGCGTCGCGAACGGGATCGCCTACCACGGCGCCTTCATTCCGTACGTCGGGACATTCCTCAACTTCAGCGACTACATGCGCGGCTCGGTCCGGTTGGCCGCGCTCGCGGGATTGCACGTGATCTACGTCTGGACCCATGACTCCGTGGGGCTCGGCGAGGACGGCCCGACGCACCAGCCGATCGAGCACTACGCGGCCCTCCGGGCGATGCCGAACCTGTGGTTCGTCCGGCCGGGCGACCCGAACGAGGCCAGCGCCGCGTGGGTCCTCGCCCTCGAACGGCGTGGCGGGCCAGTCGGGCTGTCTCTCACCCGCCAGAAGCTGCCGACCCTCGAGGGATCGGCGAATCTCGCTCCCGAGGGCGTCCGCCGCGGTGGTTACGTCCTGCGGCCCGCCTCGAACGAGGGGGGCGGCGCCACCCCGGACCTGCTCGTGATCGGAACGGGCTCGGAGCTGCAGCTCGCCTTCGCCGCTGCGGTCGCCCTCGAGGGCGAGGGAATTCAAGCCCGTGTGGTCTCGATCCCCTGCTGGGAAGCATTCGACGAGCAGGACGAGGCCTATCGCGCCGCCGTGCTGCCCGCAGCCGTGCGGCGCCGGGTGACGATCGAGGCCGGCGCGTCGCTCGGCTGGGAGCGCTACGCGGGCGACGAGGGCGCGATCATCGGCATCGACCACTTCGGCGCGTCGGCGCCCGCCGGCACGATCTTCGAGCATCTCGGGTTCACCGCGGAGCGCGTGACCGAGGTGGCCCGCCGAGTCGTGCGCGACGGGCTTCGCGGGCGCATCCCGACCCTGGACCCGGGGCACCAGCCGCCGGGCCTTCACCTCGGTGGCAACCACGCCGGCAGCGACGGGAGTCACCCGACCCTGGCGTCCGGCGATTCGGGTGTCGATCGCACCTCCGGCTCCGATCCCGGTCACAGTTGAGGCTCATCGCCATGCGCGTCGCGTTCGCCGCCGATCACGCGGGTGCCGCCCTCAGGGACGCGCTCATCCAGCGCCTCGCCGCGGACGATCTCGGTCACGAGCTCATCGACCTCGGCGGCGACGGCTCCGACCCATTGGATGACTACCCGGATTTCGCGCAGCGCCTCGGAACCGCGATCCAGGATGGCTCGGCGGATCGCGGGATCCTGATCTGCGGCTCCGGCGTCGGCGCGTCGGTCGCGGCAAACAAGCTCCGCGGCGTCCGCGCCGCCGTCTGTCACGACACGTACTCGGCCCACCAGGGCGTCGAGCACGACGACATGAACGTGCTCACGCTCGGCTCGCGAGTGATTGGCCCGGAGCCCGCCTACGAATGCGCGGTGGCCTTCCTCGGCGCACGATTCAGCGGCGAGCCCCGCCATCGCCGGCGGCTCGACAAGGTCCTGGCGATGGAGCGTGACGGATGAGTGCCCGGATGCAGCTCGACCTCGCCGGCGCGGACTCGGCGGTCCTCGAGGCCCTCAATGAGCACGCCCGGCGCGACGCCTGGGCGCAGCGCCTGTTCGACCGCGACACGAGCCTCTGGACGGACGATCCGGCCGTCGCGGCGGCCATTGCCGATCGGCTCGGCTGGCTCGACGCGCCCGAGCACTTCACCGGCGAGATCCCGGCACTCGAGGGGTTTGGCGAGGGGATCCGCGTCGCCGGGTTCACCACCGCGGTCGTGATGGGCATGGGCGGGTCGAGCCTCGCCCCGGACGTCTACCACCAGGCCTTCGGGACCGCCGATGGCTATCTCGAGCTGCGGATCCTCGACTCGACGGACCCCGCCGCCGTGGCACGGACGGTCGACGACCTTGATCCCCTCCAGACCTTGTGGATCGTGGCGAGCAAGTCTGGCACCACCACGGAGCCGCTGGCATTCATGGCCGACGCGTGGGCGCGGGTCGAAGCCGCCCTCGAGGCGGCCGGCTCGGAGCAGAACCCCGGCGAGTTCTTCGTGGCGATCACCGATCCAGGCCGCAGCCTCGAGGCGATCCCCCACCGCGACGACCTCCGCGAGCGCTTTCTCAACCCGCCGGATATCGGCGGCCGATATTCCGCGCTGACGTACGTCGGCCTCGTTCCGGCGTCGCTGATCGGACTCGACCTCGACCCCTTCCTCGCGTCGGCCTCGGCGATGCTCGCCCTGTGCCGGGACCCGGAGCCCCAGGTGAACCCCGGCCTGCTCCTCGGGCTGGCGATGGGCTCGCTCGCGCGCGGCGGTCGCGACAAGCTGACGTTCGTCGCCGACTCCGCGACCGCAAGCTTCGGCTCATGGGCGGAGCAGCTCATCGCGGAGTCGACGGGCAAACGGGGCACGGGGATCGTGCCGATCGACCGGGAGCCGCTCGGTTCGGCGAAGGCCTACGGCGGCGACCGCGTGTTCGTCGGCCTGGCGCTCGCGCCGGCCGACGGCGAGAGTCCGAGCCCGGAGCAAACGGCGAACGAGCAACTACTCGACGAGCTCGCGAAGCTCGGGCATCCGGTCATCCGGATCGAGATCGACGACCCGATCGATCTCGCCGGCGAGATGCTCCGGTGGGAAGTCGCGACGGCGTTCGCCGGAGCCGTCCTCGGCATCGATCCATTCGACCAGCCGAACGTCGAGGAGGCGAAGGAGCGCACGCGCCATCTGTTGGCCGGCGGCGGTCCGGCAGCAGCGAGTGCAGCCGGCGGCCCCGCCGATGGCGACGTCCTGCGGCCCGCGAAGCTCGGTGAGGATGGCCTCGCGAAGGCCCTCAAGGCGTCACTGCAGGATCGCCGGCCGCCCGCCTATCTCGCGGTCCAGGCGTTCATCGCGCCGACACCCGAGCGCGACGCGGCGATCGCGCGCATCCGGACCGCCCTCGGGAAGACGACTTGCGCAACCACGGGTGGCTACGGCCCGCGCTTCCTCCATTCGACGGGCCAGCTGCACAAGGGCGGACCCGCGACCGGCTGGTTCCTCCAGCTCACGAGCGACCATCCCGCCGACCGGCCCATCCC
>DAINSJ010000038.1:0-11856 GCA_036741375.1 Candidatus Limnocylindrales bacterium | reverse complement strand
TCGTGACCCTCTTCAAGAAGCTGAAGTTCGGGACGGACGAGAACGTCGGCTGGGGCCCGATCGAGCTGCCGGAGCTCGAGCTGCAGACGACCGCGTACTGGCTGACCGCCGAGCAGGCCGCGACCGGCTGGCGGCGGGACGAGCTCGATGTCGCCCTGATCGGCGCGGGACGGGCGATCCAGGCGGTGGCGGCCGTCCTGCTGATGGTCGATCCGCGGGATCTCGGTCTGGTCAGCCAGGTTCGCTCGCCACACCAGGAATCGCCGACGATCTACCTGTACGAGGCCGTTCCGGGCGGCGTCGGCCTCTCCGAGCGCCTGTTCGCCCGGCATCACGAGCTCGTGGCGGGGGCGCGCGACTTGATCGAGGCCTGTGGCTGCGACAGCGGCTGCCCGGCGTGCACCGGTCCGCGGCTCGACCCCGCGGTCGACGCGAAGGCCCTGGCGCTGCGGCTCCTGGGCGCACTCGACCCCGGTGCCGGTGTCCTCCGGCCCGACGATGTCGAGCAGCTGGCGGCCGCCGCGACTGCCGCGCCGACGTGAGCGCCGTCGGCCTCGACCGGCGCTTCGCGAACTTCCGACAGGGCCTCGTCGCGCGCCCGGCGATCGATGCCGGCGAACGAGTCCGGCGCTCATCGGCCGCGGCGGAGCGGCTTGCCGCCGAACTCGACGGCGAGCTCATTCGGACGCCCCGCGGCTGCTTCGTCCGGGTCGAGGCCCCGTCGACGCTCCTGCCGCTCGATCGGGAACGGTTGGCCCGACTGCCGGGTCAGCCACCGCCGGGCGCTCCCCTCCTCTGCCTCGACACCGAGACGACCGGGCTCGCCACGGCCGCCGGGACGCTCGCGTTCCTGGTCGGCCTGGGGTGGTGGGAAGGGAGCCGCTTCCGGCAGGTCCAGCTCCTCCTCCCGGACCACGCGGACGAGCCGGCGCTCCTCGCCGAGCTGTCGAGCCACATCTCGCCGAACACCTGGCTCGTGACGTATAACGGCCGCGGCTTCGACTGGCCGCTCCTCGTCGCTCGCTACCGGCTCGCCCGCGAGAATCCGCCGGTCCACGCGGGCCATCTCGACCTGCTGCCACTCGTGCGTCGCGTGTTCCGGCACCGGATGCCGGACGCGCGCCTCGGAACCGTTGAGTCGGTGCTCCTTGGGTTGCGCCGGCATGCGGACGTCGGCGGCTGGGAGATCCCGGCGCGGTACCTCGAGTTCCTGCGGTTTGGGGAGCCGGCGGCGCTGCTCGAGGTGGTTCGGCACAACGACGAGGACGTCCGCTCCCTGGCGCGCCTGCTCGTCCACGTCGACCGCGGCTACGCCGACGGCGAGCGCTGGGCCGAAGCGCCCGCAGGTGACCTCGCCGGCCTGGCGCGGGCCTACGCCGGCGCGGGCCGGCATGAGGAGGCGCTCGCCTGCCTCGAGTCGGCGATCGCGGGATCGCGCTCGCAGCGGCTGGCCGGACCGCGGCTCGCCGATCCGCGACTTGGCGCGGGCCAGGCCGGACAGGGCGGCGCGATAGCGGTTCGCGACGTGGGGCCGGCAGTGTCGTATCGCTCGGATCCGGACGATGACGGACCCTGGTGGTCACCCCGGCGCCGGCCCGATTTCGGAGGCCGTCCGGGTCAATATGCCCTCCCCCACTCCTGGCCCGCCCCGGATCCCGTCCGGCGCGACGAGCCGTGGACCGAGAGCCGCCTGCTCGGGGAGCGGGCCCGGCTCCTGAGGCGTCTCGGCAGGAGTCGTGATGCCGAAGCCGCCTGGACAGAGCTCGTCGCGGCCGGAGGGACCCTCGCGGCCCTCGCCTGGATCGAGGTCGCCAAGCTGCGGGAGCACCAACTCCAGGATCCGCAGGGGGCTCTCGCAGCGGCCTTGATGGCCGCGTCCGTCGTCGAGCGTCAGGCACGGCTCGGGCGGCGGCTGCCGCGCCTGGAGTCGGCGCTCGCGCGGCGGATCTCGCGCCTGCGGACGCGGGTGCTTCGGGCTCAGGTGCTCGCGACGCGCGTGGAGCGGCCGCGCATCCGGCGAAGCACCGCGCCGAGCTCGGGGACTCCTGACAGTCCCGGGCCCTCGGTCGCCAGTGAGGCGGCCGCGGCGGCGAGCCGGACGTCGGACCCTCGCCCGGGTGGCCGGCCAGCCAGGGACGGTTCGAGCCTCACGGCGACGATTGCGGCGAGGAGCACGTCTCCGGCCCCGGTCGGGTCGACGGCTCCGTCGGACGGGATGGCCGGGTAGCGACGGGACGAACGTCGCTCGCGATCCCGGGAAGCGGGCGCCCAGATGCGCCCGCCGCCGTCGCCCTCGGTCACGACGAGCTCGGCGCGCGGATCGATCAGCTGGAGGAGGCCCTCCGGCGAGGTGCCCGGCGCGAGGTCGTGCCGGCTCAGCCCGATGAGGTTCGCCCGCGCGACGAGCTCGTTCCGCGTGGGCGCACGCCGCCGAACGACCTCGCCGGCAACGAGCGTCCGCAGCATCCCCTGCCAGCCGACGGCCACGAAGGCGCCGGCCGGGGCCGCCGCCGCCCACTCGGGGCCCAGCTCATCCGCGACCGGGACAAGCAGCCACGACGGCTCGCGGCCCCAGCCGGCCGGCAGCGCCGCAATCGGGACTGGATCGGACACCGAAACGCATCGCTGGATTCGTCCATCAACGCCCTCGATGTTCTCGAAGACCGGCCCGCGAACAAGGGGAGCGAGCACGACCTCGGCGTCTGCCGCGCGGAGGAGGTCGAGCTCCCCGGCCTCCGCGGCGAGCGAATCGACACCGACGAGCGCGCGGACGCGGAGCCCGAATCGGGCCAGGGTGAGGGCCGCATACGTCACTGCGCCGCCGAGGCGCCAGCCCCTCGGATCGTCGACCGCATGGTCTCGGGAGGCGGCGCCGACGATCAGCACCGCCGGGTCGTCAGGGAGCCCGGGTGTATTCTGCAGGCCCCATTCCTCCCCTTCGGAGTCGACCGTGTATTTCTACGAGCTTCACGAGGGCGACGAGGAGGTCTTCTCGGACCTGCTCCTCGTCAGCGAAGACCAGATGGACCCCGAGGACTTCTACGAGCTCGTCCAGGCGGTTCGGCAACAGGTCCAGCCGACCTACGAGGACGATACCCTGATCGAGGCGATCGCTCGCGAGCTCGAGCGCGAACATGGCTTCACGTTCGTCTCCGACGCCCGCCTCGAAGCGTCGGTCCACGTGTCGCCGATCGAGGCCGAGAATCGCCTCGTCAGCGTCGACGACGAGATCGCCGAGAGCGCCGAGTTCCGGACCCTGTTCGCCAAGCTCAACGTCGATGACGACGTCACGGACGAGCTGAACTAGCGGGTTTCCGACTCGACTATTTGCTGAAGAGGATCTCCAGCACATCGCCGTCCTTGACCCGGTAGGTCTTGCCCTCGGAGCGCAGCCGGCCGGCCTTGCGCGCCTCGGCCATCGACCCGAGCGTCAGAAGGTCCTCGTAGGCGACGGTTTCGGCGCGGATGAACCCGCGAGCGAGGTCACTGTGGATCGCGCCGGCTGCGTCGACCGCCGTCGAGCCGTCCGGGATCGGCCAGGCCCGGACCTCGTCGGGCCCCGCGGTGAGGAACGAGATGAGCCCGAGCAGCCGGTAGGACAGCGCGATGACGCGGTCCAGCCCCGATTCCGAGATTCCCAGCTCATTCATGAAGCCGGCAGCCTCGTCGGGCTCGAGCTCGCCGAGCTCCATCTCGATCTTCGCCGAGAGCGCGGCGACGAGCGTCTGCGCATGAGGATGTGCGGCTTCGACGCGGGCCACGACGTCGGGCGCGCCCGTGGGAGCATCCTCGCTGACGTTCAGCAGCACGAGCACCGGCTTTTCGGTCAGGAAGCGGAAGCCCCGAATCGCCTTGGCGTCCTCGCTATCGAGGCCGAGGTCTCGGATCGGGCGACCCGCGCTGAGTGCTTCCTTGATGCCGCTGAGGATCGTCGCCTCGCGCTCGTTCGCGTCGCGCTCCGCCTGCGTGCCGTGGCGACCGCTGCCGGTCAGCCGCTCGAGACGACGATCGGCCATCGCGAGGTCGGCGAGGATGAACTCGAGATCAAGGCGCTCGACGTCGCGGGCCGGATCCACGGACCCCTCCGGGTGCGGGACGGACGCGCTCTCGAACGCCCGGACGACATGCAGCAGCGCATCCGAGTCCCGGAGCCGGGCGAGGTGCTCGGCCGGCAGCTCCTCGGTGCCGACATGCCCCTCGGTCGAGGCCGGAGGCGCCGGAAGGTCGACGTACGTGACGTCCGCCTGGACGAGCTTCTTCGGCTTGAAGATCTCCGCCAGGCGATCGAGTCGCGCGTCCGGGACCTTCACGACCCCGACGTTCAACGTGAGGCCACCGAAGCCGCCAGTCTCGGCGTGGCCCCGGGTCAGCGTGTTGAAGACAGTGGTCTTGCCGCTCGCGGTGAGCCCGACGATCGCGATCTGCACTCGTGGCTCAGTAGCCCGCGGCCGGGTCGACGACGTTCCGGAGCGGCTCGCCCGCACTGAACCGGCGGAGGTTGTCGCAGAACAGGTCGATGCTGCGGTCGAGCACGCGCGACGATGACCAGGCCGTGTGCGGGGTGAGGATCAGGTTCGGGACATCCCAGTACGGCGAAGCGGGCGGCAGCGGCTCGTCGCGGAAGGTGTCGAGCGCAGCGCCCCCGATCCGGCCTTCGCGCAGCGCTCGCAGGAGTGCCACATCGTCGATGAGCCGGCCGCGCGCGACGTTGATGAGCCAGGCGTCCGGCTTCATCGCCGCGAGGGCGGCCTCGTTGATCAGCCCTTCGGTCTCGGGCGTGAGCGGCGCCGCGAGCACCACGACATCCGACTCCCCGAGCAGCTCATGAAGGCCGTCGGGGCCAAGGAGGCGATCGACCGTGGCCGGGAACGGGAAGGCGTCGTCGCCGTCCGCCGTTGCGCCTTCCGGAGCGTCGGGCCGCCGGCGCATCGCGATGATACGGCTGCCGAACGCGCTTGCCAGCGACGCGACCGCGCGCCCCAGGGAGCCGTAGCCGACGATCCCGATGGTCAGGTCCCGCAGCTCCTTGCCCTCGAGCGGCTGCCAGGTCCGCTCCCGCTGGAGCTCGAGGAGCTGCGGCAGGCGCCGGCTCAGGGCGAGGACCATCAGGAGCACGTGCTCGGCGATCGGCCGGGTGAAGACGCCGCGGGCATTCGTCACGACGACGTCCCGGGCGAGGGCCGCGGGCGTGAGCGCTCGCTCCACACCCGACGTCGCCGAGTGCACCCAGCGAAGCTGCTGGGCATGGGCGAGCAATCGGTCGAAGGCGTCCGAGCTCAGCCACCCCCTGAGCAGAACCTCCACGTCGTCGACCGGGCCGTCTGCGAGCCCTTCGACCGAGAGATTGACGATCCGAGCTCCGGGGGCCGCCTCCCGGATCCGATCGAGATCCTGGGCCCGGACCCTGGCCGAGAGGAGCGGGCTGACGGCGATCGCGAGAGGCACGCCGCCCGGGCCCTTGCCGGGCCCGACAGCCGTTTGGGCCGGCGAGTCGCTCACGAAGCCGCCGGATTCGCGAGCCGCGGCCCGTCCAGGACTCGCGTGGCCCACGCCTCGGGCGCCCCGATCTCCGCAGCCGTCGGCAGGCTCTCGGGGCCGTCCCAGATTCGCGCGAGCGCGCTCCGGCCGCGCGCTTCGGCGACCGCCCGCACGAACTTCTCGCCGCGCTCGTACTGCTCCATCTTCAGGTCCATGCCGGTGAGGCGCAGGATCGCCCGCTCGAAGCCGGTCCGATGCTGGCGACGCTCGTGGAAGCGAGCCGAGATCTGCTCGACATCGGGCACGAGCCCCCGACCGACCTCGTCCATGATGTAGTCGCTGAACCCCTCGAGCAGGCTCATGACGGCCTGCGTCTCGCGGAAGAGGCGGCGTTGCTCCTCGCCCATGAGCGCTTCCATCCAGTGCTCGCCGCCGCCTTCGCCGCGGAGCGCTCGCCCGATCGCCCGGATCGCGTCCCGGCCCATGCTCGACGCCGAGCCGCTGAAGAGGCTCAGCTGGCGCTCGAGGCGCTCGGCGAGGTACGGCCGGAGCCACGGGTGCGCCTCGAACTCGAAGGCGTGGGTCGTCTCGTGGAGGGCGATCCAGGTCCTGAACGGCGCCACCGGAACGCCGATCGCGTGGGCAGTACCGCGGATGTTCTCCTCGACGAAGAGGAGGCGGCCGTCCTCGGCCTCGGCGGACAGGATCGCGAGGTCGTACTGGCCGAGGACCCGGGTGCCCATGAAGCCGAGGAGAAAGCCCAGCTGCTGACTCGTGACCCAGCGATTCGCGAGGGCCATCGTCGCCCGCGTGAAGCCGCCGCCGACCGGGACGACCTGGTCGAGGAGGTCGGTCTCGAGCCGCGAGATGAGCGACCGGAACGTTCCAACGTTCGCCCGAATCCAGCCCGCCCGGTCGACGACGCTGGCCCGATCGACGACCCCCGGCAGCTCGGTTCCGAGCGCCTCCGCGAGGCGCGGGACGACGCGGGCCATCGCCTCGCGGTACGCGCCCTCCGCTGCACGGAGCTCCAGCGGCGTGAGACGGCCCGGCGCTTTCTCCGCCCGGCGGATTGCGAGCCGCTCCACCGCGGCCCAGTCGACGAGGCCCCGGCGCGCGATCCGCTCGGCACGCCGGCCGAGGACCGTGGCGGCGGCACCGATCGCCGAGCCGAGGAGGAACCCGGCCTGCCAACGGCGATCGTCGCGCCAGCCGCCGCGTCGTTCGGTCATGTTGGGCTCTCGGTCACGAGGCGACCTCGGCAGGAGGAGCGGCAACGCGGGCGGGTCGCGGGGCGCCGGGGCCGACCTCGACCCCCGCGACATCGGGGAAGGTGTCGCCGAACATCAGGCTCGCGACCGACCGGAACCGCTCGATGTCACCCGTCGTGAGCTGGACGTGCATGGCCCCGGCGCCGCTCTCGCCGAGCGCGAGATCCGCCGGCGCCCGCGCCTCGAGCCCGTTGATCGAGAGCAGCTCCGCGAGCGCCGAGGCCGTCGCTGCTGCGGAATCGACGATCGCGATGTGCTCGCCCGCGACGGCGGCGATCGCGGCACGCAGCAGCGGGTAGTGCGTGCATCCGAGGAGCAGCGTGTCGATCCGGGCCGACGCCGGGAGCGGGAAGACGAAGTCGCCCGTGGCATCGCGCTCGCCGAGGAGCGGCGCGAGGGCCTCGCGCACTGCGGACTCGACCTCCGGTCCGGTCAGCTCCCCGGCCTCGACCATCGGGACGAACGCCGGCGTGGCGTGCTCGTAGACCTCGACGGCGGGGTTCTCGTCCTTGATCGCGGCGAAGTAGGCGTGCGATCGGATCGTTGCCGGCGTCGCAATCACGCCGACGCGCCGATTCCGGGTGGTCAGCGATGCCGTCACGGCGCCCGGCCGGATCACGCCGAGGATCGGCAGGTCGTACCGCCGGCGGAGATCGCCGATCGCGACCGCGGTCGACGTGTTGCACGCGACGACCACGGCCTTGACATCGCGTTCCGCGAGGGCGTCGATGGATTCGGTCGAGAACCGCCGGACCTCGTCATCGCTGCGCGTTCCGTACGGCGCCCGGGCGTTGTCGCCGAGGTAGATCGTCGACTCGCCGGGTGTTCGCCGCAGGATCTCGCGCAGGACCGTCAGACCACCCACGCCGGAATCGAAGACACCGATGGGACGCGGATCCGACACGCCGATGTGCGCTCCTACCGGGCAGCCGCGGCCGCGACTCGCCTGCCGGCTTGCGAGCCGAGAGCGATCAGCTCCTCGGCCACCGTGAGCAGGTCGCGGCTGACGCCCGCGCCTGGGTCGGCGGTCACGAAGGCGAGCCCCTGGTTGCTCGCCGGCCCAACGACCTGGCCCTCGGAACGGAGACGGTGCTCCGGGTCGCGTCCGAGCGCCTTGCGGAGGTCCGCCGGGTCGACGCCGGCCGTGGCATCGCTGCGATTCAGCAGGTAATGAACCTTGTCCGTCGAGTACCCGATCTTGCGGAACGTCTCGGCCATCGAAGCCACGTTCCGGATCGTCGTACCGTCGTAGGTCACGATCTCGAGGATCGTGTCCGCCTGGTCGAGGATCGCGAGCGTGAGCTCGTCCAGGCCGACGCCGGTGTCGACGATGACGAGGTCGTACAGGCGCCGCAGGAGCGACAGGGTCTTCTCGATGTCGCGGGCGACGACCATCTCGGCCATCTCGACGCGCGGCGGGGCGAGGAGGACGTCGATTCCCGAGGCGTCGCGCCAGAGGACGTCCGCGAGGTCCGACTCGACCACCTTGTCCGTCGGCAGGTCGAGCATCGATGGGGCGGCGTCAGGAATGTGCAGGAGAGCCCGCACATCCGCGAACTGGATGCTCCCGTCGACCAGCGCCGTTCGCACGCCGAGCCCGGACGCGGCGACGGCGAGGTTGAACGCGATCGTCGTCTTGCCGACGCCGCCCTTCGGGGCGAACACCGCGATGATCCGGCTCGGTCCACGCTCCGCCGCGGCTACCGCGACCTTGTTGACGCTGATGACCCGGCTGATCAGGTCGTAGCCGTTGAACGGCATCGCGAGGACGTCGTGGATCCCGTTCTCGGGATCCGGATCGAGGGGGTGCTGCGGCACCGTCAGGACGATCACCGGAACGCCGACAGCGGCCTCATGGAGCTGCTTGACCACAGACATGCCGCGCAGGCGTCCCTGGAGCAGCCCGTCCACCACCACGACATCGGGTCGCTGCTCGGTGACCTGGCCCATCACTTGCGAGCCGTCGGCGATCACGTCGATGAGCTTGACCTGGGTCTGGGCGTTCAGGAGCCCTCGGACGTACTGCGCGACCTGGGGGACGTCCTCCACCAGGAGGAGCCGGACCTGACCGCTCGGTGCCATCCCCGAAACGGTATCACGAGGGACCCGGCCGACCGGGTCGCCGCAGGATCAGGATCGCCCGGTCGCTGCCCGGCCAGAACGGCGAGAGGTCGTAGTCGCCGGCGAGCGATTCGACCTCGAGGCCGGCGTCCGTCGCGTGATCCTGGAGCTCGTCCGGGCCGACGAGTCGAAGGGCGTCCGAGCGCGTCCAGCGAACCGGCGCCGAACCCGGCTCGGCCTCGTCGAAGATGGTCGTGAGCGTGACGAAGCGGCTCCCACTGTCGTACCAGGCGGCGACCAGCTTCGCGACCTCGCGACCGGACTGCGGATCGGTCCGGAGCCACTCGAGGGACACGCGGCCGTCGAAGCGGACGAGGTCCTCCGCGCCGGGCAGCCATGTGTCGATCACGGCGAGGCCGCCGGGCTTCAGGAGCTCGAACATGCGCCGGATCGCGCGCCGCTGCCGGCCGCGCTCCGCCAGGAGGAGGATCGAGTTCAGGCCGAGGATGACGAGGCCGAACGCGCCGTTGCCGGGGACATCAACATCGATGAGATCGCCCTTGACGAGAGCCACGCGCTCAGCCGCGGCCGGCCCCGACTGGCGAGCCCGGGCGGTGGCGCGGGCCAGCATCGCCGGATCGAGATCGACACCGACGACGTGGTGTCCAGCGGCCGCCAGCGGGACGGCGATCCGGCCGGTGCCGACGGCGAGCTCGACGATCGGCCCGTCGACGCGATCCGCCAGCGCGAGGTACAGGTCGAGGTCGCCGGGATCCTCGGAGAGGTCGAGGTCGTAGAGGCGGGCAAGGGCGTCGGCGCGCGATTCGGCGGTCACGACGCGGTCACGGTCCCGGCGGATCGGCCACGGGTCGCGTCACGGATCCCAGCGGACGGGCCGGCCGTCGCGGCGCTTGACCGCGAGCGCCGAGATCGTCTCCAGCGCGGCGCGATTCGCGATCATCGCCGTGGATTCGGCCCAGTCGTAGGGCGGCGAGACCTCGACGATGTCCATCGCCGCGAGGTCCACGGCGGCGACGATCCGCCGGATCGCGCGCAGGAGCTCGCGAGTCAGGAGGCCGCCGGGCTCCGGCGTGCCGGTCCCGGGTGCGAGCCCCGGGTCGACGACGTCGATGTCGACGGAGAGGTACACGGCGTCCGGCCCGTCGAGCGCCTCGGCGATCGCGTCGTCGATGACGGCATCCGCACCACGCTCCTCGATCTCGGTCATGAAGTGGGTCCGCAGGCCGTGCTCGCGCATCCACTCGAGGACCGGGGGCGGCGGCCAGTAGCCGCGGAGCCCCACCTGCACGAAGTTCTTGCCCAGCACTGCGCCGGACTCGATCAATCGCCGCATCGGCGAGCCGTGACTGCCGAGCTGGCCCCAGGTATCCGGTGCCGTGTCCGCATGGGCGTCGAAGTGCACGATCCCGATGCTCCCCGGTCGTCGAACCGAGGCGACAGCGCTCGCGCTCGGCCAGCTGATCGAGTGATCGCCACCGAGGACGATGGGAATCGCGCCGCTGTCGGCGACCTCGCGAACCTTGCGGTAGATCATCGCGTGGCCGCGTTCCCAGAGCGCCGGCACGATGTTGGCATCGCCCGCGTCGACTGCGACGAGCTCCTCGAACAGCTCGACGCCGAGCTGCAGGGAGTTCAGGGAGCCGGAAGTGTACTGGGCCTCCCGGATCGCCCGCGGGCCGAATCGCGCCCCCGGCCGGTGGGTGACCATGTCATCGAACGGGGCGCCGACGATCGCGACGTCGACGTTCCGCCGGCGGAGCTCCGCCGGATCCGTGACCCACGGCAGCCTCGAGAACGTCTGGAGCCCGACGTACGTGGGCAGCTCGACGTCGGGGAAGACCTCGAAGGCCGCGTCCCAGCCGTTTTGAACGGCGAGATCGTCGGCGGGGGGACGGCTCTCACCGTCGGGGGCGCGCTCGCTCACGCAGATCCTCCGGGTCGGGCCCGCGGCAGCAATGCGGGACGACCGATCGCGCTCGACGCCGCCGGTTCGGATCCGCCGTCCAGCGGGGCGCCAGGCGGCATCCTAGCACCGGGCTGGTTCAGCGCTGGGCGGAGAGCGTCATCTCGGCGACGAGGACCATGGCAGCGAGGAACAGCCCGATGGGCGGCTGGAAGATGCCCTGGACCCGCATCACGATGAAGAGCGCGACGAGGATGGCGACCCAGCCGCCGCGTCGGACCGCCCGCGCCCAGTCGCCGCGATAGGCGATCCGTCGGTGCCGGCTGAACGCGGCGAGCCAGAAGAGCGGCGCCGTCGTGAGGCCCACCGCGACCCCCATGGCAGCCCCGCCGATGAAGCCGGCGCTGGGATCGGTGCGGGGATCGAGGTTCAGGACGACCCAGCCCACGGCTACCCAGGCGAGGAACGCGACGCCGAAGACGGCGAGATTCACCCGCCGGTCGCGCGTCTCCATCGCGCCCGAGTCTAGGGCGTCCATCGCTCGATTCGCGGGCCGATCTCAGCGAGCTCGTCGATCACGAGCTCCGGGACGACCTCGCCGTCCGGCGCGGAGGTCGGCAGCGGCGTGTCGCCCTGCCGGTTCCGAACGTAGGCCGCCTTCCAGCCGGCGCGCGAGGCCCCGACGACGTCTGCAGCCCAGTCGTCGCCAACGTGGAGGATCCGGTCGGGCGGGGCTGCGAGAACCGCCGCCGCCTGGCGGAAGATCTCGGGATGCGGCTTGATCCTCCCAACTCGCTGGGAAACGATCACCCCTTCGAGGTAGGGCATCCAGCCGTGCGCGTCCGCGAACTGATCAATGGTCGCGGCGTACGGCCAGTTCGAAAGGATCACGAGCCGGAACCCTCGCGCCGCCAACGCGGCAATGACCGTGCCGGCATCGGGCATCGGCACCATGGTCGCAACGAAGGCGGCGCTGTACGTCTCGATCGCGAACGCGGCCTCGGCCGGGTCGACGAACCTGGCGGCCTCGAGGTCGTCCCAGGTGTCGTCCGCTGGCGGCGGCCCGAAGCCGCGAAGGCGCGCCAGCACTCGGACGATCCGCTGGCTCATGTCGACCTCGCG
>DAINSJ010000037.1:0-12172 GCA_036741375.1 Candidatus Limnocylindrales bacterium | reverse complement strand
GACTACATCGTCAAGGACGGCGAGATCATCATCGTCGACGAGTTCACCGGCCGGCAGATGCCGGGCCGTCGCTGGAGCGAGGGCCTCCACCAGGCGATCGAGGCGAAGGAGGGGATGCGCGTCCAGCGCGAGAGCGTGACCCTGGCCACGATCACGTTCCAGAACTACTTCCGGCTCTACGACAAGCTGGCCGGCATGACCGGCACGGCGATGACCGAGGCCGAGGAGTTCCACAAGATCTACGTCCTCGAGGTCGTGGCGATCCCGACCCACAAGCCGATGATCCGGGACGACGAGACGGACCTCGTCTACCGCAACGAGAACAGCAAGTTCAACGCGGTCATCGACGAGATCGAGGCGATGCAGACGATCGGCCGGCCGGTCCTCGTGGGCACGGTGTCGGTCGAGAAGTCCGAGAAGCTCGGGACGATGCTCGAACGGCGCGGGATCAAGCACGAGGTCCTCAATGCCAAGTTCCACGAGAAGGAATCGGGGATCGTCGCCCAGGCCGGCCGCTCGAAGGCCGTCACGATCGCGACGAACATGGCCGGCCGCGGCACCGACATCCTGCTCGGCGGAAATCCCGCGGGCCTCGCCTCGGAGATCCTCCACAAGCGCGGCCTGAACCCGGCGGAGGTCGACAAGGCGACGTACGACGCGGCGATGGCCGAAGCGAAGACGGTCACCGACGAGGACCACGAGCGCGTGGTCGAGGCGGGCGGCCTCCACATCGTGGGCACCGAGCGCCACGACAGCCGCCGGATCGACAACCAGCTTCGCGGCCGCGCCGGCCGGCAGGGCGACCCGGGCTCGTCACGCTTCTATCTCTCCCTCGACGACGACCTCATGAAGCGGTTCGCCTCGGAGCGGGTCGCCTCCATGATGGAGCGACTCGGCCTCGACGACGACAACTACATCGAGTCGGGCCTCGTCAGCAAGACGGTCGAGAGCGCCCAGTCGCGCGTCGAGGGCTTCAACTTCGACATCCGCAAGCGCGTCGTCGAATTCGACGACGTCATCAACCGCCAGCGCGAGACGATCTACGCCGAGCGCGACAAGGTCCTCCGCAACGAGGACCTGACCGAGACCGTCCGGGCGTTCCTCGACGAGGACTTCGAGGACATGGTTGCGCGCCACCTCGGCGAGGGTCACGACACGGCGGGCGACGGGATGACCGAGCTGATGCTCGAGCTCGGCCGGATGGGCATGGGGCCCGAGGTGGTGACCGTCGACCAGCTCCTCGACCTCGGCTCGAACGCCGCGATCGTCGACCACCTCAAGGAAGTCGCCGACGAGGTCCTCGAGAAGAAGGAGGCCGAGGTCGGCCCGGAAGCCTGGGCGACCGTCGAGCGCTTCGTCCTGCTCCGCACGATCGACACGCTGTGGGTCGAGCACCTGACGGAGCTCGACGACATGCGCCGTGGCATCGGCCTCCGCGGCTATTCCCAGCAGGACCCGCTGAACGAGTTCAAGAAGGAGGCCTTCGGACTCTACGAGGAGCTCTCGGGGTTCATCCGCCACCAGGTCGCCCAGTCGATCTTCCGGGTGACCGTGACCCAGGAGCCCGCGGCGCCACCGCCGGGCCTGTTCCCGATGCCCGGTCCGGGTCAGGCCCTCGCGAGCGGCAGCCCCACCGGCACGGCGGGCACGGCGACCGCGACGGCGACGGCGACGGCGCTGGGCCCTCGAACGGGTCCCGCGAGCGGCGTCTTCCGATCCGGTGGCTCGCTCGCGACGGGCGCGGCAGCCGCAGGCTCGCAGGCGCGGCCCGGATTCACCCCGAGCGGTGCGAAGATCGGTCGCAACGACGCCTGCTGGTGCGGGTCCGGCCTCAAGTACAAGAAGTGCCACGGCCGCTAGGGCTCGAACCGGCTGTTAGGCCCCCGCACAAGTGCTCGGAGGTTGCCACGAAGTCGTCGATGCGGAGGGAGCTGGTCCCCATCGGCGCGTGGCTGATCGTCGGCTCGGTCGTCGTCGGGCTGTACACCGTCTACCGGATCTCGAGCCAGGGCGACCGCGATGAGCGCCGCCCCGCCGACGCGATCGTCGTCCTCGGGGCGGCTCAGTTCAACGGCGTTCCGTCCGACGTGTTCGCAGCCCGCCTCGATCATGCCGTGGAGCTGTACCAGGCGGGGCTCGCGAAGTACCTCGTCGTCACCGGCGGCAAGCAGCCGGGCGATCGGACCACGGAGGCGGCGACGGCCCGGGCCTACGCCATCGCTCACGGCGTTCCCGAGGCACGGATCCTCATGGAGGACCATGGCCGCAACACGTTCGAATCGATCGCTCGGGTCAGCGTGATCTTCCGGGACCACGGCCTCCGGAGCGGGCTGTTCGTGAGTGACCGGACCCACATGCTGCGCGTCCTCCGGATGGCGTCGGACCAGGGGATTCTCGCGTGGGGCTCGCCCACGACCACGAGCCCGACCGACGCCGACCCCGTCCAGCGGCAGCGGGCGGTGGTCCACGAGCTGGCCGGGCTGCTGGCGTACTACTTCGGCGGGGACACCCTCATCGACGAATCGGCGATCAACGGGTCGCCCTGACGACGGATTCCGCATCAATTCGGGCAAATCGTTGGTTTCCGGCACGTTTCCCCCCTTGGCGCGCCGAGCACGGCCACCTATACTCCCGAAAATCTCCAGAGAGCGTTCCCCGCGCCAGACCGTCGTGCCCCGCCCGCCCACCAAGCCGATGAGCCGTGAAGTGAGGGATTCGTGAAGCAGGCTGAGGAAACGACCTTCGTCGATCTCATCGCCTGTGAAAAAGATTGCCGCTCCTGCAGCTACGCCGCCGCCCTCGACTGCGATGGCAACTGCGGCGTCTGCCCCCACAACGGCTACTGTCCCTGCGTGAACCCCGTCGTCGCCCGGAGCAAGTCGGCCCTCCGACTCATCGAGCTCCGTCCGATCCTGCTCCAGGATCTCCAGGCCCGAAACTGATGGACGCCGCAGGCGTCCGCGACCTGGTGGAGCGGATCCGGTCGACCTCGGGGCGTCTTTGACCTTCCGGCACGAGAGGCTCGCCTCGCCGAGCTGGAGGCGCTGACCAGCCAACCCGGCTTCTGGGACGACCAGCGCGCCGCCCAGAAGGTCCTCCGAGAGGCCGACGGCCTTCGCTCCGAGGTCGAGCTCTGGTCCGGCCTCCTGGCCCGCGCCGCCGACCTCGAGACGACCGCGGAGCTCCTCCGGGAGTCGGATGATCCCGAGCTGAGCGCCGAGCTCGACGAGGAGGGCGTGGCCCTCGAACGCGACTTCGCCCGCGAGCGGACGCAGCTCCTCTTCAATGGCGAGCACGACGAGCGGGCCGCGATCCTCACGATCAGCGCGGGCGCTGGCGGCACCGAGGCCACGGACTGGGCGGAGATGCTCCTGCGGATGTACCTCCGCTGGGCCGAGCGGCATCGCTGGCGAACCGAGATCCTCGACCAGCAGGAAGGCGAGCAGGCGGGCCTGAAGAGCGTGACGGTCCTCGTCGACGGTCGGCGGGCCTACGGCTGGCTGCGAGCCGAGCGGGGCGTCCATCGCCTCGTCCGAATCAGCCCGTATGACAGCCAGAAGCGACGCCAGACGACGTTCGCCCTCGTCGAGGTCCTGCCCGAGGTCGACGATGACGTCGAGATCGAGCTGAACTGGGACGAGATCCGGGTCGACACCTTCCGGTCCCAGGGCGCCGGTGGCCAGCACGTGAACAAGACCGACTCCGCGGTCCGCCTGACGCACCTCCCGACCAACATCGTCGCCCAGAGCCAGAACGAGCGAAGCCAGACGCAGAACAAGGAAATGGCGATCAAGGTCCTCAAGGCTCGACTCCTGGAGCGCGCGCTCGAGGAGCGGGAGGCCGAGACCCGACTGCTCAAGGGCGAGCACGTCGAGGCGGGCTGGGGCAACCAGATCCGGAGCTATGTCCTGCACCCCTACCAGATGGTCAAGGACCTCCGGACCGGCGTCGAGACGTCGAACACCGGCGCGGTCCTCGACGGCGACCTCGACACCTTCATGCAGGCCGAGCTCGAGCGACTTGCAACGGGCGCGCCGCTGGCATCGAGCCCCGCCGACGACGAATGACCGAGCCAGAGGCGCTGGCCCCGGCGCCCGCGCCGGCCGGGATCCGATACCGGCCGGCGACCACGGCCGACCTCCTCGACTGCGAGCGGGTCTGGCGAGAAGGCCTCGACGGCTACCTCGGCCGCCTTGGATTCCCGGACGCGCCCCTCGAGAATCCGGGCCTCAGGCGGCTGCACTCCCACACGCTCTCGACGGATCCGGATCGCTTCTGGGTGGCCACCGAGGCCGATGGACGCGTCGTCGGCTTCGGCTCTGCCGTCGAGCGCGGGCCGGTCTGGTTCCTCTCGATGCTGTTCGTGAGCCCGAACGTCCAGGCTCGGGGGCTCGGTCGAGCGCTCCTCGATCGGTTGCTGCCGGCGCCGGGAGGCCCCTCGATCCTCGCCACGGCGACGGACAGCGCGCAGCCGATCTCGAATGGGCTGTACGCGAGCCTCGGCATCGCGCCGCGGGTGCCGGTGTTCAATCTGGTCGGCAGGCCGGACCGCGGTCCCGGGATGCCGCCGCTGCCGAGCGGGATCCAGGCGACCTCGATCGGCGATGCCGGACAGGAGCTCGACTCGCTCGATGCATCCGTGCTGGGCTTCGCACACCCTGAGGACCACGCGTACGTCCGGGCCGATTCGCGGACGGGGTTCGCCTATCGCGCTGGCGACGGGCGCCTGGCCGGCTATGCATACGCCTCCGAGGCGGGCCGCGTCGGTCCGATTGGCGTGCGCGACGCGGATCTCCTGGCGCCGGTGCTCGCCCACGTGCTGGCGACGGTCGTGCCGCGCGGCGCATCGTCCGTCTGGCTCCCCGGGACAGCCGGGCAGGCGCTGGCGACTACGATCGGGGCCGGGCTGCGGATCGAGGGATTTCCAGTGCTGCTCTGCTGGTCCCAGCCGTTCGCGGACCTGGGCCGCTACATCCCGATCTCGCCAGGGCTCCTCTAAGACCGGCGGGTTCCGCTGTTCACTCGCCAGCGCCGAGCTGATTGCAGCGCCACGCGGCGGTTCGAGGGGCTGGGCGCGGCGCCACTCGGCGGTTCGAGGCCGTCACGTCGAGCTGGTGCGGCGCCGGATTTGTGCCAGATTGTCGCCAGGCGGGAGCTGGTCACCGATTTGGTGACAAATGCGTCCGCTGGTGCCAATTTGGCACCGGACCGGCGCCTGTTGGGACCGCCTCCCGCACGAGTCGTCGCGATCGTGGCCGGCCCGCTTTGACGAGCTCCCGCGTGGTGGCAATTTGTCAGAAATCGCGTGGGACCAGAGACCGGCCAAGCACGGCCCCGGCGCCAGCACGCCCCGGCGCCAGCACGGCCACGGGCTCATCGCGAGCGTCGGCCTCGCCACAGCATTGCTTCGACCGGGACGAAAGGACCATCGGGCGGTGCCCATGGTCCGTTGTCGCCTTTTGGCAACGGGGTGTAGCCTCTCGGCAACGTCAACGTGGCTCCAAGCGTCGTGCCCGCGATCGGAGTCCAACAGCCTCGTGATCCGCGATCGCGGGGCGCTCGTTCCGCGGAGCCGATCTTGACCCTGGACACCCTGCCCGACCGTCGCAGCCGAGGCCCCCGTCGAGCCCTCGCCCCCACCGAGCTCGACCGCACCTCGAGCGCGCTCGGGCCGCGTCCCGTCCTCGTCCTCAACAACGTAACGAAGACCTATCCGAACGGGCGAAACGCCCTCAAGGAGGTCGATCTCGTCGTCCCGGAGGGCGATTTCGTCTTCCTGGTGGGGCCGTCGGGGGCAGGCAAGTCCACGCTGATGAAGCTCCTGATCCGGGACGAGGTCGCCACCGAGGGCACGGTCTACCTCGACGGCGACGACCTGGCGAAGCTCCCGCGACGTCGCGTTCCGCGCGTCCGGCGCAAGGTGGGCATCGTGTTCCAGGACTTCAAGCTCCTGCCGACCAAGACGGTCCGCGAGAACATCGCCTTCGCCCTCGAGGTCACGGGCACGTCCCGGCGGCTGATTCGTCCCGCCGTCGAGCGGGTCATGGCGCTGGTGGGGCTCACCGGCCAGGCGGCGCAGTATCCGCACCAGCTCTCGGGCGGCGAGATGCAGCGCACCGCGATCGCGCGGGCCCTCGTCCACGACCCTCGCATCGTCATCGCCGACGAGCCGACTGGCAACCTCGATCCACTCATCAGCTGGGAGATCATCCAGCTCCTGCTGCGAATCAATGAGCTCGGAGTCACGGTTCTCATGGCGACCCACGACGCGGACGTCGTCACGGCCCTCCGAAAGCGCGTCGTCGCCCTCGAGGACGGGCATGTCATGAGAGACGAGCTCGGTGGCGGCTACCACCGCCGCGGATGAGCGTGTGCTGATGCACTCCCATCGCCGCGTTGCCCTCTCCGCGCGCTCACTTACGCACGTTCGACGTGCGCGCGTTCGCGTGCTCGCGGGCGCCTTGCGCTGCGAGCGCCTGAGCACACGCTCGGTCGAGGTCGACTTCGGATGATTTCCTTCCTCGCGTTCAGCATCTCGCGGGCCTGGCAGAGCTTCTGGCGGAATGCGGCCATGAGCATCGCCGCGACCGCGACGATGACCCTGATGCTGCTGCTCCTGTCGGGCTTCTGGATCGTCCAGGCGGGGCTGCTCGCGGGTCTCGAGTTCGTCGAGCAGAAGGTCCAGGTCGTCGCCGACCTGCACGACGGGGCCTCGGAATCCGCGATCGCGTCACTCCAGCTGCGGATCCAGGCCATGCCCGAGGTGCTCGCGGTCGACTACGTGACGAAGGAGCAGGCGCTCCAGCGGTTCCAGGCGAGCCGCCAGGCTCAGGGCCAGGAGGATCTCTCCGGGTACCTGCAGGTCAACCCGCTGCCCGCGAGCCTCGAGGTCAAGCTCCGGAAGGCCGATGCATTCGACGTCGTGACCAACGCGCTTCGGGCCGACCCGGTCGTCGATCGGGTGAAGAACATCGCCGATCTTGCGAATCGGGTCGCGACGATCACCGACTTCCTCCGGACAGCTGGCGTGGGCCTCTTGGCCATCATTGGCGCGATCGTCCTGTTCATCGTGATCAACACGATCCGGCTCGCGGTCGTAAGCCGGTCCGAGGAGATCGAGATCATGCGGCTCGTCGGCGCCTCGGACGCGTTCATTCGCTGGCCGTTCGTGTTTGAGGGAGCGATGGTGGGGCTCTTCGGGGCCGCGGTGACGCTCGGAATCCTCGCCGGCGCGTCCGAGCCGCTCGGACGATTCATGTTCGACTTCTTCCGGATCCTGCCGTTCAGCGTCGGCTCGATCTCGCGCGACGTGAGCTTGCTTGTGTTCGGCGCCGGGATGGGCCTGGGCGTCCTCGGCGCGTGGATCTCGGTGCGGACCTACCTGATTCGCTAAGCGCGCGGCGGGCTGAAGCGCCGCTTGGTAAAGGCGCGGCCAAGCCTCGGCGCGATTCTCTTCAGGATCGAGCCATTTCCGGCGGAGCGAGCATAGGATCGGCTCAAGGGTTGTAGGCTTCCCGCGCTTCCGCGGCTCCGAGCCGCTCGACCCGCCCCATTCGACCCCGCTTGAGAGGAACCCGCGAGCGATGCTCCCCAACGATCCTTCCCAGCCCGACGACCTGACCCCAACCACGAGCGATTTCGTCCCCGCCGAAGAGCGGGGACCCAGCGAGCTGGCGTCCACCGAGGCCGCCGACCGGCCGGCCGTCGGCTACGTGTCGGGGCCCGCCCCCGTCCCGGTCGCCGGGCGAACGAACCGCCGCGGCTTCATCCTCGGCGTTGCGCTGACGCTCGTGGCGGTCCTCGGCGGCAGCGCGCTGTTCGTGTCCGGCTACAGCCTCGGCCACCAGCAGGCCGCGCAGCCCGGCACCGCCTCTGCCGACGACCAGGCGTTCAGAGCCTTCTGGGATGCATACCACGGCATCAAGGACCAGTACGCACTTGGGCCGGTCGACACTTCGACGCTCGTCCAGGGCGCCATCCGCGGGATGGTCACCGCCATCGGCGACCCGTACTCGTCATACCTCAGCCCGGCGGACGCCGCGGCGACCCTCCAGGACATCTCGGGCCAGTTCGAGGGAATCGGGACCGAGATCGGGACGGTCGACGCCACCGGCAAGACCGTCGACTGCGCGACGTTCGGGCCGAGCTGCCGGCTCTCCGTCGTGACCCCGATCGCCGGCTCGCCCGCCGAGAAGGCCGGCATCAAGGCCGGGGACGTCATCACCTCGGTCGATGGCGTCAGCATCGACGGCCTGACCTCGGACCAGGCTCGCGACAAGATCCGCGGCAAGGCCGGCACCTCGGTGACGCTGCACATCGGGCGGACGGGCGTCGCGCCCTTCGACGTCACGATCGTCCGGGCCAAGATCCAGCGCCAGGAGGTCACCGCGAAGGAACTCGCGAACGGCACGGTTGGCTACGTCGAGCTCGCGGGCTTCTCGGACGCCGGAGCTGACGCCTTCGTCGCCGCGGTCAAAGCCGACGTCGACAAGGGGATCAAGAAGTTCGTCATCGACCTCCGGGGCGATCCCGGCGGGTTCATCACCGACGCCCAGAAGGTCGCGAGCGCGTTCATCGCCTCGGGGCCCGTGTTCTGGCAGCAATACGCGGACGGCAGCCAGCACGAGACCGATGCCACCCCGGGCGGCGTCGCGACCGATCCATCGATCAAGATCGTCCTGCTGATCGATCACGGCAGTGCCTCGGCCAGCGAGATCGTCGCCGGCGCGCTGCAGGACACGAAGCGGGCGACGCTCGTCGGGGAGACGTCGTACGGCAAGGGCACCGTCCAGCAGTGGCTGCCGCTATCCGACTCCGGCACGCTGAAGCTCACCATCGCGAAGTGGCTGACGCCGCTGAAGCGCTGGATCCACAAGATCGGCATCGTGCCGGAGGTGCCCGTCGTCGCATCGACGACCGCCGGTGCCCCCGACGCGCAGCTCGACAAGGCCGTCTCGATCCTGACCGGCGCCGCGGTCCAGCCGCAGGCCCTGCTCAAGGCCGCGTGAGGCCGGGCCGCGAGCCATTTAGGTGGCACTCCGGCGCGCCGTTTCGACGGTTGCGTCCCTGATCCAGATCCAGTACGGTTCCTGGGAACGAAAGGAGGTGATGTGCAGTGTCAGAACACAGTAGCTGCACCACCTCGCAGGAGATGGCCGTTTAGTCGGTCACCCCGCGGGTGGCTTGCCGCATACGAACGCCGGCCCTCACGGGCCGGCGTTCGTGCGTTCGCGGCGAGTCTGTAGCCAGGGCCCGTGCCGCCCGACACCCGCTCCGTGGGTTCGTGATAACCCGTAGCCTGAGCCTCGATGCCCGAGAAGACGATTGCCCTCAACCGGCGCGCGCGCCACGAGTTCTCGATCGAAGACACGATCGAGGCCGGCCTTGCGCTGTCCGGCACCGAGATCAAGTCGATCCGGGCCGGCAAGGTGAACCTCGCTGATGCCTTTGCCCGCATCGACCGCGGCGAGGCCTGGCTCGTCGGCGCTCATATCGCGCCCTGGGAAAGCGCCAGCCGGGAGAACCACGAGCCCAAGCGCGACCGCAAGCTCCTGCTGCATCGCAACCAGATCGACGAGCTGCTCGGCAAGACGAAGGCCAAGGGCCTGACGCTGGTGCCGCTCCGGCTGTACATCAGCGCCCGAGGCAAGGCCAAGGTCGAGCTTGGGCTCGGCCGAGGCAAGCAGCTCCACGATCGACGCCGGGAGATCGCCGCTCGCGACGCCAAGCGCGAGATGGAGCGCGAGCTCGCGGACGCTCAGCGGCGCTAGGTGTTCTTCCGGCGCGGGCGAACCCCGGGCTCCGGGCGCCGGTTTTCTCTCATATCGACGTGCCAGGTCGGTTAGAACAACAACTCGGGGGCTGGCCGGCGCTTTGGGCCGGGAGTGCCGGGTGATTCGTGCTCAGCATTCGATCCGGTTCGGTGGCAGCCGTGACACTCGGCTCGCGGTGAGCGCGAAAACCTGCTCGAACCGTCCTGGGGAGACGATTTGAGAAATTCTGATCGCGCGTCGCGCCGCTCAGCCCCTTTCGCGTACGAAGTTCCTCAAACGCCACTGTGGAAGGAGCACGGATCGGGTTCCTCGGCTTGATCGTGGGGTTGCCGGCGGTCGGAATCACGGTCCATGCTCGATCACGTTCAGATTCCGACCCGCGAGCCGTCTTCTCGTCGCCCGGGACCTGCAGCTCCGAAAGGTGATCTAACGATCCCTGCAGGTGTGCATCCGATACAATTCGGCCCGTTAGGTCGAGCGAAAGAGGGCAGCGCGCTCAGCGAAGGAAGTAGCGGCGACTCAGCGGTACGGTGGTCAGCGGCTCAGAGGCGAGGAGCCGGCCAGCGAGCGTGACGCGGCCATCACCCGGGTCGACCTCGACCGGCGCCGTGGCGCGATTCAGGACCAGGGAGGCACGCGTGAGCCCGCGGCAGCCAGATACCGCCACGAACTCACGGCCCGAGTCGAGGCGGCGGCGAACCGCTTCCACATCAGCCGAGGCCGACACGAACACGAGCGAAACCGACGGAGCTCCGTGCGCCGTGCCCGCCCACTCCGCCGCGTAGCGAGTCGGCTCGGCGTGCTCAACCGTGGCGTTGCCCTCGCCCAGCGGTGACCACGCCGCGTGCCCGCCCTTGAGGATCATCTCCGGCTTCACGCCGAAGTAGGCGGGCTTCCAGAGCACGATGTCGGCGAGCCGGCCCGGCGCGAGCGAGCCCACGTAACCCGAGATCCCGTGCGTGATCGCCGGCTCGATCGTGATCTTCGCCAGGTAGCGGAGCACGCGCGCGTTGTCGTCGCCGGCAGCCTCGTTGCGCGCCGACGCGGCTCCGGGACCGGCACCATCGTCTGGCAGTCCGGGATGGCCGCTTCCCGCCTCGGAGGCGCGCCACGCCTTCATCGTATGAGCGAGCTGGATCGTCCGCCGGAACGACTCCATGATCCGGCCCATTCCCTGCGAGTCGGAGTTCACGATCTGGATCGCGCCGAGCTCGTGAAGCGGTCCCTCCGCCGCCATCGTCAGCGGATGCAGTCGCTCGCGGATGAGCGCCAGATCCTCCGGCACGCCGAACGACGCCCCGTGGTTCAGGACCGTCATCGCGACCGTCTCGTCGCCCGCGGAAATGCCCCATGGGATCGTCGGCGTCGTCGAGGAGCAGATGACGTTCGCCTCGCGCACGATCCCGATGAGGTCCGGCACGTGGCCGCCCCCCGAACCCTCGACGTGATAGGCGTGCACCGTGCGGCCGCCGATCGCCGCGACCGTGTCCTCGAGCTCGGCGCTTTCGTGGAGCCCGTCGGTGTGCAGGCTGACCGAGACGTCGTGCTCGTCCGCGAACCGCAGGGCGTGGTCGATCAGCTCGGGATACGAGCCATAGTCCTCGTGGATCTTGAATCCGACAGCGCCCGCCTCGAGCAGCGAGTCGAGCGGCCCGTCCTCCATCGACCGGGCATTCGTCTGGAGCCCGACGTTGATCGGGAAACCCTCGAGGCCCCGCAACGTCCGCTCCATCGCAGCCGGCGGCTCGTCGAAGCCGCCGCTGATCAGCGTCGTGATGCCGCCGCTGAGCGCCGCGGGAATGAGATTCGGGCTGATCGTGTGGACATGGGTGTCGACGCCCCCGGCCGTCGCGATCAGGCCATAGCCCCCGATCGGCGCCGTGTGCGGCCCGATCGGCAGGTCGATGCCCTCGCTGATTCCCGGATTCCCGGCCCGCCCGATCCCGACGATCCGGCCGCCCTTGATCCCGATATCTGCCTTGACGATCCCGACCGTCGGGTCGACGACGACCGCTCCGACGACAACCGCGTCGAGCTCCGACGGCCCGGCATCGGCGCCCTGCGTCATCCCGACCCGGATGTTCTTCGCATAGCCCCAGATCGGCTCGTCGCCGTGCGCCTGGAGGTCGCGCTCGACGCGGATCCAGAGGTCGGTGTCGCCGAGCCGGATTCGATCGCCGGCCGATGGCCCGAAGCGGGCACGTCGGTCGGCGGGCGAGAGCCGGTGCGGCGCGGTCATCGGGGATCCTGAGGCTGCGCTTTGACCGGGGATCGCCGCTCGACCGGTCCCGGTCCTGCTCGGTCCGCGATGCCTGTAGCCGCATAACGGACGAGCGAGACGGTGCGGGTTTCGCCGGGGCTCCAGCGTTCCGAGCTGCCGGCGGGAAGATCGAGCCGGA
>DAINSJ010000036.1:3694-12445 GCA_036741375.1 Candidatus Limnocylindrales bacterium | reverse complement strand
GACGAGCTCGCCGACCTGATGATGCGCGAGGGCAAGAACGTCGAGGAAGCGATCGTCCGGCTGGCCCAGAAGGCCCGGGCCACGGGCATCCACATGGTCCTCGCGACGCAGCGGCCCTCGGTCAACGTGGTCACCGGGCTCATCAAGGCCAACTTCCCCTCGCGGATCGCGTTCGCGATGGCCTCCCAGATCGACTCGCGGACGATCCTCGACACGCCCGGCGCCGAGGACCTCATCGGCCGCGGCGACATGCTCTACCAGCCGTCGGACCTGCCCCGGCCGATGCGGCTGCAAGGCGTCTTCGTCTCGGACCACGAGATCGGCCGGATCGTCGGCCAGTGGAAGGACCAGGTCGACAATCCGCACTACGACATGGCGATCCTCGAGAGCGACGAGGAGGGCACCAGCACCACCCGTGATGTCAACGACGAGGAGGCCGACCGGCTATTGCCGGACGCCGTCGAGGTGATCCGCGAGTACGATCGCGCTTCCGCGTCGCTGCTCCAGCGGCGCCTCAAGGTCGGCTACGCGAGGGCCGCCCGGATGATCGACCAGCTCGAGGCCCGGGGCTACATCGGGGCGTTCGACGGATCCAACGCAAGGGTCGTGCTGCGCCGGGACGATTCGCTTGGAGACAACCGCGCCGACCCCGGCGATGATTGATCGATGACGACCCGCGATCACGCCCGCCGCGCCCTCGGCGACGCCGCGACGGGACGCCTCGGCTCGGCCGAGTCCGAGGAGATCCTCGCGAGCGGTCCGTCACTGCCGGATCGGCTCGCCGCGGCCCGCGAGCGCAAGGGCGTCGACCTCATGCGCGCCGAGCGCGATACGAAGATCCGCGTCCGCTACCTGAGCGCGCTCGAGCGGGGCGACTATCGCCAGCTCCCGGGCGCGGTCTACACGAAGGGCTTCCTCCGGAACTACGCGATCTATCTCGGCCTCGATCCGGAGGATGTGCTCCGCCAGTGGCGGCGCGAGCGCGGCGACCAGGCCATGCCGGCTCCCTTGATCGTGCCGCTGCGGCCCATCTCGGAGCCCGCCCGGCCGCTGACGTTCTCGCCATCGATCGTCGTGGCCGCGCTCCTGACGTTCGTCGTCGTGGCGTTCGGGGTCTACGTCTCGCTTCAGCTGCTGCGCTACGCGAAGCCGCCGGAGCTGGCGGTCACGAGCCCCCGGGATGCGGTGATCTCGGTCGAGGATTCGGTGACGACGTACCACCTCTCCGGAACGGCGACGGCGGGCGCGACCGTCTCGATCACGGCGCAGGGCCGCGACCAGCCCTACCGCGTCACCGCCCTCGCGGATGGATCCTGGAGCGTCGACGTCGACCTCCGTCGCGGCCGGAACCAGTTCGACATCACCGCGACCGATCCGGATACCGGAAAGCAGGCCGAATCACCCCGGACCCAGGTCATCAACGTGCCGTTCTCCGCGATCCAGGCACCGACGCTCACGGTCAGCCAGCCTGTCGACGGCACGACGTACGAGAACGGCGCGATTCCCGTCCAGGGAACGACCACGAACGCGAAGACGGTCACCGTCGCCGCGGCGTTCATGGGACCAGTGGGCGCTGCCGCGCCTCCGCTGAAGCCGACGACCCGCCCCACCGCGTCCGGTAGACCCGGCTCGAGCCCCGCACCCGCAGGGGGCACGACGGTCGCGGTCGCCGACGACGGCTCGTTCTCGACGCCGGTCGAGCTCACCACGGGTCGCTGGGCGATCACGATCACCGCCACCTCCGACCAGGGCAAGACCGCGTCGCTGACCCGGAACGTGACCGTCGCCTACAAGGGCGTCAACCTCGTCGTGACGATCAACGGCGGGCCTGCGTGGCTCAAGGTCTGGGTCGACGGCAAGGTCCTCCCGACCTACCTCAGCGGCCTCGTCTATCAGACCGGCAAGGCCCTCACCTTCAGCGGGCAGCGAACGATCGAGGTCCGGACAGGCTCCAGCGGCGTCACGTTCTTCACCCTCAACGGGGTTTCGCTCGGCTCGCTGGGCAAGGACGGAATCCCGGAGACGTGGCTGTTCGCGCCACCCAGTCCGCCGACAAAGACGAACCGGTCCTGACCGTGCCGGACGAGACCCTCGTCTCGCTGGCCGAGCGGCTCCAGCGCCTCTGCCTCGAGCGGCATGAGACGGTCGCGACTGCCGAATCCTGCACCGGCGGCCTGATCGCGGCGGCGATCACCGCCGTGCCCGGCTCGTCGGGCTACTTCCTGGGCGGTCTCGTGACCTATGCAGACGCCGCGAAGGTCCAGCTGCTCGGGATCCCCGAGGCCACGATCGACGCACATGGAGCCGTGAGCGCGCAGGTGGCCCGGGCGATGGCGGCCAGTGCCCTGGAGCGCCTCGGCGCCTCGCTGGCGGTCTCGTCGACCGGTGTTGCCGGTCCGGATGGGGGCAGCGCCGCAAAGCCGGTCGGGCTCGTGTATCTCGGCCTGGCGTGGGAGGGGGACGCCGATGTGCGCCGCCTCATGCTCTCGGGTGAGCGAGCGGCCATCCGCGATGCAGCCACCGCTGCGGCGCTCGAGTGGCTCATCGAGCGGGCGACCGGTGCCTGATGACGGCCCCGTCGTGACGACCCTGCCGTGACAAACTTGCCGTGACCCGCTCCGCCGAGGACATCGGGGCAGGCCTCGCGGCGGCGCGCGCCGCCCGCCCGATCCGTGTGGGAGAACGGATCCACGTCGTCGGGGCCGCAGGCGCCGGCGCATCTGCCGCTGCGCTCCTGGCGTCCGGCGCCGGCGCCATCGTGACGGGCTGCGATCCGGGCGGACCCTCACCGTATACGCCCGCCCTGGAGGCCGCCGGGATCGATATCGCCTGGCGGCACGACCCCGGCCACGTCACCGAAGAGCCGCGCCCGGACCGGCTCGCCGTCACGAAGGCGCTTACGGCCGTCGAGCCGAACCACCCGGAGCTCGTGGCAGCCCGCGACCTCGGCATCGTCGAGGAGCCGTGGCAGCAGGTCATCGCCGATGCCGCCGTCGGCCGGACGCTCATCGCAGTGGCCGGGACCCACGGCAAGAGCACGACGGCCGGCTGGCTGACCCACGTCCTGGCGGCGGCCGGGGCGGACCCATCGGCATTCGTCGGGGCGCTGCTGCCGGCGTCGGTGACCGGTGCACTTGCGTCGACCGCGCGGCGGGGCCGGGGAGCGGCCTTCATTGTCGAGGCCGACGAGTACGCCGGCAACTTCGCGGCGTATCGACCCTCGGTCGTCGTGCTGACGAACATCGAGTGGGACCATCCGGATGTCTTCGCCGATCGCGATGCGGTCGTGGCCGCGTTCGAGCGCTGGCTGCGCGCCGCCGACCCGACGGCCCTGCCGACGATCATCGCGAACGACGGCGATCCCGGTGTGGGTGAGCTGCTGTCCCGCCTCGGCGACTGGCCTGCTCGCGTCGTCCGAACGCGGGTCGCAAGCCTGGAGGGCACCGGTCGCCGCCGCGAATCCGATCACGCGATCAGCGCCGAGATTCTCGATGCGGGACCCACGGAGACGGCCATCGCGATCGCCGGGCTCGGGCCGGACCGCGTGATTCGGGTTCGACTGCCGACCGCCGGCGCGCACAACGTCGCGAACGCCCTCGGCGTGGCCGGAGCCGCCCTTGAGCTCGGGGTCCCCTTGGGTGACATCGTTGCCGGCCTCGAGAGCTTTGAAGGCGTCGGCCGCCGCCTCGAGCGCAAGGGGGCCGCCAGGGACGTCGTGGTGTACGACGATTACGGCCACCATCCGACGGCGATCCGCGCCACCATCGCGGCCGTTCGCCAGCGCGAACCGGGACGGCGGCTGTGGGTCGCGATCGAACCGCTGACGTTCCATCGCACCGCGGTCCTCCTCGACGAGCTCGCCTCGGCCCTCGCGGAGGCCGACGGGGTCGCGGTGGCCGACATCTGGGCGGGCCGGGATCCGGACCTGACGATCGCGTCGGCAGCTGGCCTGGCGGAGGCCGTCCGGCGAGTCAGGCCCGACCTGCCGGTCGCGGCAACTGGAACCCCGGAGGACACTGCGGACTGGCTGGCGGGCGTCGTCCGGCCCGGGGACGTCGTGCTCGCCATGGGTGGCGGTCGAAGCTACCGCATCCCGGAGCGGCTCCTCGAGCGCCTCGCGGTCGACGACGGGACGAACGCCTGAGGGTCGAACGCCTGAAGGTTGGCTGGCCCATCGCCGTTCGGATCGGTATGCTGCACCCCGCAGTTCGTCCGTAGCTCCGGTGTGGGCGTCAAGCCGCGCCGGCTCAGGAGGTACGCCGCGGGATGGCCGGGGAAGTTTCCTTTGACGTCGTCAGCGATTTCGACGTTCAGGAGTTACGCAACGCGCTCGACCAGGTTCGGCGGGAGGTCGCCCAGCGGTTCGACTTCCGGGCTGCGACGGTCGATCTCGAGCAGGGCAAGGACGAGCTGGTCCTCGTCACGAACGATGAGTACCGCGCGGCGGCGGTGAAGGACCTCCTCGAATCGAAGGCGATTCGACGAGGCCTCTCCCTCAAGATCTTCGACTGGGGCACGGTCGAGCCGTCCGGGGGAAATCGAGTGCGTCAGCGGATCGGCCTGCGGCGCGGCCTGCCTGACGACCTGGCAAAACGGATCACGAAGCTGATCCGCGACGAGTTCCCGAAGGTCAAGTCGCAGATCCAGGGCGACGCGGTCCGAGTCTCCGCGAAGAGCAAGGACGACCTCCAGCGCGTGATCACGCGCCTCCGTGGCATGGATGAGGTGGTCGACCTCCAGTTCGAGAACTACCGCTGATGGCCGGCGACGCCGAATCCGCCATCGATGCCGACGAGGTCGAAGCCGTCACCGGCGATCCCGAGTCAACCCCCGAGCCCGCGCCCGAGCCGGAGCCGGAGGTTGCGGCCGAACCGACCGACGTTGCCGAGCCCGTGGGTGCGGCCGAGGTGCGCGAATCCGAGCCGGAGGCCGCGGCCGAGCCCGAGTTTATGGACGAGGCGCTGACCGCGGAACCCGAGGCGGCCGCCGAGCCCGAGTCCACCCCGGAGCCGGAGGCTATGCCCGTCGGCCCCGTGAGCGTCGGCCGCATGATCGCCGATGCGCTGCGCCGCGCCGGCGTCCGATGGGCCTTCACGGTGCCGGGCGAGAGCTTCCTCGGCTTGCTCGAGGGCTTCGAGGCCGCCGGCATCAACGTGGTCGCGACACGTCATGAGGGCGCCGCCGCGTTCATGGCGGAGGCGCACGCCCAGTTGACCGGCCGGCCCGCGGCATGCCTCGGCACGCGCGCCGTCGGCGCCTCGAATCTCGCAATCGGGATCCACACGGCGTTCGCCGACTCGAGCCCGATGTTCGTCCTGGTCGGGCAGGTCGCGCGCGCGTCCAGGGGCAGGGAGGGCTTCCAGGAGGTCAACCTGGTCGGTTCGCCGGGCGGCCTCGCGAAGTGGGCCGCAGAGCCTGCAGACGTCGAGGAAGCCGTGGCCGCAGTCGCCGAGGCCGTCTTGCAGGCCACGTCGGGCCGCCCCGGCCCGGTCCTGCTCGCGCTCGCCGAGGACCTGCTCGACGAGATCGTGCCGGCCGGCTCGGTCGCGGCCGCGCCGCGCGGCACGCCGCAGCGTCCGACGGACGACGAGGTTCGCGACGTGCTCCAGCTGCTCTCGCAGGCCGAGCGACCCGTGATCCTCGCGGGCGTCGGCGTTCTGCGAGCCCGGACCTCGAACGACCTGCTCCGGCTGGCAGAGCTGCTGCGGGTTCCGGTGATCGCCTCGTGGCGGCGCGGCGACGTGATCTCGAACGACAACCCGCTCTACCTGGGCATGACGGGCAATGGCTCGCCTCCGGCGGTCCGCGAGCGCCTTGCGGCTGCCGACGCGATGCTCGTCATCGGCTCACGACTGGGCGAGATCTCGAGCTTCGGCTGGACGATCCCGGGGAGCAGCACGCGCTGGGCCCACGTGGACCTCGTGCCGGAGAGACCGAGCCCGGCCCTGCCGCCCGCCGATCTGCGGATCACCGCGGACGCGCGCCTGTTCCTCCGTGCGGCAGTCGCGAGGCTCGAGACCCACGGTGTCCTCGATGCGCAGCACACCGACGCGCGGTCCGCGGCGAACGCCGAGGATCGCGCCGCCTGGGAGGCCGCCACAGTTGTCGACGACCACCCGTGGTCTGGGCCAGGCGTGCATCCAGGTCGCGTCATCACCACGCTTCGACGGCTGCTCCCCGACGACGCGATCCTGACCACCGACGCCGGGAGCTTTGCCTCGTGGGCAGGGCGCGGCTTCCGGTTCCGCCGCCCGGGGACGTTCCTCGGCCCGACGTCGGGCGCGATGGGCTACGGGTTGCCGGCGGCGATCGCGGCCGGCCTCGTCCATCGCGATCGGGCGATCGTCGCGCTCATCGGCGACGGCGGGATGGGCATGACCCTTGCCGAGATCGAGACCGCGGTCCGTAACGACCTTCGGACGATCATCGTTGTCTTCGACAATGAGCGCTACGGGATGATCCGCAGCTATCAGGACCGGCGGCAGGGCGGCGGGACCGCGGCGACGGATCTCGGGCCCGTCGACTTCGCGGCGGCCGCGCGGGCACTCGGCGCCCGGGGCGTGCACGTCGCAGACGACCAGGCATTCGAACCCGCGCTGCGGCAGGCCCTCGTGGCCGATCGTCCGACCCTCCTGCACCTCGCCCTCGATCGTCGTTGGGAGGGGGTCGACAGCCGGCCGTGACCCAGGAGCGGGATCCGTATCTCGTACTCGGCATCGCTCGCGACGCGACCGATCGCGTCGTTCGCGAGGCCTACTACGGCCGGGCCCGGCGGGCTCATCCGGATCTCGTCGGCAGCCACGGCCTCGAGGCGATGACGCTGCTGAACGAGGCGTGGGCCATCCTCAAGGATCGGACGCGGCGGGCCGCCTATGACGCCGCGCACGGCGGCTCGCCAACGACGCCGAACCCGCCCAAGCCATCCGCTACGACACAGAAGCCAGCCTGGAAGGGCTCCGCCGGCCAGCCGGAGTGGACCGGAGCCGCCGGCAGGCCGCCCGGTCGACCATGGGGAGGGGTGCTCCGATTCGGGATCTACGCCGGCTGGTCGGTCGGCGAGGTGGCTCGCACGGACCGGGGCTACCTGGCCTGGCTGCGCGATCGCCCGGAGGGCCGGGCGTATGCCGGTGAGATCGACCAGCTGCTCGATCCGCGAGGCGGCGGGCCGGACGGCCCGGGTCGGGATGCGGGTACCTAGAGGCGGCGCTAGCGAATCCCGCCATCGCAGCGCCGGGCCAGTCGACGCCCGCCGGCGTGTCACGTGCGTTGCAAACGGTCCGATTCGCTCGCCATTGTCAGCGGGATCGGGAATACTCCCTGCTGAAACCGGTCCTCAGGGAGCGTTCATGACCGTTGAATCCCAGGCGAATGAGTCGGGCGCAGCTGCCGCCAGCCTGACGCGCATGCCAGGAAGCGGCCTGCTCCAGCGTGTGAAGCCCGTGGTCACCGAGCAAACGACGGCCGACTGGGTCCGCGAGATTCCGCGGTATCGGGAATTCCTCGAGGCGCTCGGAGTCGCCGTCTACACGACGGATGCCGAGGGTCGAATCACGTTCTTCAACGAGGCAGCCGCCAAGTTCTGGGGCCGCCGCCCCGACGTCGGCGAGCTCTGGTGCGGGTCATGGAAGCTCTTCTCGACGGACGGCGCCCCGATGCGCCACGACGAATGCCCGATGGCGATCGCCCTCCGGGAGCATCGCGAGGTTCGCGGGTTCCAGGCGATCGCTGAGCGGCTCGACGGAAGCCGGGTGTCGTTCGAGCCCTACCCGTCTCCCGTCTACGATGCCGCGGGAACAATGATCGGTGCCGTCAACGTGCTCATCGACGTCACCGAGCGAGTCCAGGCCGAGGCAGCGCTGCGGACGTCGAATGCGGTCAAGGATGAGTTCCTCGGCCTCGTGTCGCACGAGCTTCGGACGCCCGTCACGACGATCTTCGGCAACGCTCGCCTGCTGCGGGATCACGGCGAACGCCTCGGAGTGGGCGATCGCGATTCCATGCTCGGTGATATCGCCGCCGAATCCGAGCGGCTGCTGGGCGTCATCGAGAACCTGTTGCTGCTGACCCGCCTGGAGTCCGGCGTCGCGCCCGATCCGGAGCCGCAGGTGCTCGCCCATGTGGTTCGCCTCTCGGTCGACTCGTTCGGGCGGCGCCACGCGGCTCGCAAGATCGTGCTCACCAATGAGCCACGGAACCTGATCGTCGAAGGCGACCGGCCGTATCTCGAGCTCCTCGTCGAGAACCTCCTCAGCAACGCCGATAAGTACAGCCCCCAGGAGGAGCCGATCGAGATCGCCGTAACGGCAGCGGATGACGAGGCGATCGTCGAGGTCCTCGATCGCGGGATCGGTCTTGACAGCGCCGAAAGCGAGCGCCTGTTCACGGCCTTCTATCGGACCGACTCGGCGAAGGCTCGCGCTGGTGGCCTTGGCATCGGCCTGGCTGCCTGCCGCCGCGTGGCAGACGCGCTCGGTGGCCGGATCTGGGCGACTGCGCGAGACGGTGGGGGATCCGTGTTCGGCTTCGCGTTGCCGCTGGCCTCGACGTTTGAGTACGGCGGCCATGACGCGGAGGCGCCAGGCCCGGGCTGAGCGCCGTTCGCTACGCTTCGCGCATGCCCAAGGCCCCACGTACCGAGACCAGCCTGAAACGCGAATCGGCCGGCCGCTACACGAGCCGCGACGGCCGCTTCACCGTCGAGCAGTCATCGGGTCGGTGGATGCTCGTCGATGCCGAATCGGTCGACGACCT
>DAINSJ010000036.1:0-3594 GCA_036741375.1 Candidatus Limnocylindrales bacterium | reverse complement strand
ACGCATCGCCGCGATGCCCGCGCCGCGGCGCAAGCAGGCGGCAGACTCGAAGGCAGCCGCGAGCCCGCAAGACCACCCCCACGAAACGGGAGCCGAAGGCGAGCCCGCTGGCCCTCCGGCCCGTGCCGATCGAGCTGCGCGATTACCGGCACGGAGACGGCGAGGCCCTGCGGGCGCTCTGGAAGGAAGCCGGGCTCAGGGGCGTCGGCGACGACGACCGCAGCCTCGACGGATTCGCGAAGCGGAATCCGGGCCTCCTCCTCCTCGCAACGGCGGGGGAGGATGTCGCCGGCTCGGTGGTCGGTGCCTGGGATGGCCGGCAAGGCTGGCTCTATCACGTGGCCACCGCGAAGGCCCATCGGCGCAAGGGCATCGCGACACGGCTCGTCGGGCGCGTGGAGCAGCGCCTGCGGGCGCTCGGTTGTCCGACGGTGAACCTCTTCGTCTGCGACGGGGACGATGGCGCGGAGCCATTCTGGACCGCCATGGGTTTCGCCGCATCGACCTCGCGGCCCTTCGCCAGGGAGCTCTGAGCCGCGATCCCCGGGCCTACGCGCCCGCCTTCCGGCGCCGCTTCGGCGGCTCCTTGGCCGCTCGGCCCTGGCGGTCGAGGATCTGCTTGAAGACCTTGCCCATGCCGGGCCGCATCAGGTCGCGCTCCTCGGCCGACGCCTCTCGGTCGCGGCGCCGAATCCGCTCCGCCTCCCGTGCGTCGACGTTCTCGTCCATCGGTTGGTCAGCCACCTGAGACCGCCGGGATGATGTGCACGATGGCGGCGTCGGGAACCGGCGTCGTCAGGGTCGCGCGCTCACCCGCCACGAACACGTTGATGTGTGTGCGAAGGGTCGGACCGGCGTCCATCAGCCGGTTCCTCGCGCCGGGGACCGCGCGGTCGAGCGAATCGATGACGTCGGCGACCGTCGAGCCCGGCACGTGGAGGCGCCGCGGCGCACCCGGGAACAGGTCGACGAGCGAGCGCGGCAGGCGGACGTCGGCCACGCTCAGGGGACGACGAGGGCTTCCACCGACCAGATGGCCGGCAGGTTGTCTGCCACGAGGGACCACGTTCGACCCTCGTCGACGCTTCCGAACAACTGGCCGGTGCTCGTCCCGAAGAAGACGCCGACGGGATCCTGTCGGTCGACGGCCATGGCCTCGCGAAGGACGCCCACATAGGCATCCTGCTCGGGCAGGCCGTCGCCGGATCGCAGCCAGGTATCGCCGCCGTCGTGCGTCCGCCAGACGGCAGCGCTGGCATCGGGCATGTACCGTCCGCGGTCATCGCCGTTGAGTGGAATCGTCCAGACGGTCTTCGGATCGCGGGGATGGGCGACCATCGGGAAGCCGAACTGCGACGGCAGCCCCGCCGTGATCTCCTCCCATTGCCGGCCGCCGTCGGACGAGCGGTACACGCCGCAGTGGTTCTGCTGGTAGAGGTGCTCGCCGCCGTCGGCGGCCGCCACGAGCTTGTGGACGCACTGCCCGAACTCGGGATAGCGGTCGGGCATGAAGTCCACACGCACGCCCCCGTTGCGGGTCTCCCAGGTCGCGCCCCCGTCCCGCGTCTCGAACGCGCCGACGGCCGAGATTCCGACCCACAGCCGGTCCGGATCATCGGCGTGGGGGACGATCGAATGGAGGCACAGGCCCCCGGCACCCGGTTGCCACTCGGGCCGGGTTGGATGGTTCGTCAGGCCCTCGACGTGCTGCCACGTCGCGCCGCCATCACGGCTGCGGAACAGGCCGGCCGGCTCCACGCCCGCGTAGAGGAGATCGCCGGCCCGAGTGACATTCCAGGACGTGGCGATCTTCGGCCCGTCGTCGCCGTACGTCAGGCCTTCGCTCGAGTGGGTCCAGGTGGACCCGAGGTCGTCACTCCGCCACATGGCCGGCCCGTACCACGGACTGCCCCCGGCGGCGAAGATCGCGCCGGACGCCGGGTCGAACGCCGTGTCGTGGATCGGCCAGCCGTCGCATAACGGGCCGCGGAGCTGCCACTCCCGCCGATCCGTATCGCCGTCGAGCACGAACAGGCCCTTCCGCGTGCCGACGAGCAGGGCGGTCCGCTCAGCCATCAAGGTTCCTCCGATCTCGAATGGCCAGGCTCGGCCACGCCGATGTTCGACATGAGACTACCCTGATCGACAACCCTGGGCCGCGCCGCGATCGGATGCATGGCGGCATTGTGGACGACCGCGGGATCCGGGGTCCGACTGTTGCCGTATGACCTCCTGGGACGCTCTCGTCCGCGCGACCAGGAGGAACAGGATGAAACGACGATTCTTCTCGACCGCTACCGCGCTCACGGTCATTGCGGTTCTCGGGGTCGCATTCGCCGGCGCCGCCGGCGCCAAGACCAATCGGGTGCTTGCGTTCGACGTCATGACCCCGGTCGTGGGACCGTATGTGGGCTCGACGAACCCCATCCGCGGCATCAACGGCGGGGGCGTCGCTTGGGAGATCGGTTCCGGCAAGGGCTGGCTGACGGCCGGTGGCTCGCTGAAGGTCGAGGTCGAGGGCCTCGTGCTCGCGTCGATCCATTCGAACCCGATCGCCAGCTTCAAGGCCATCGTGAGCTGCCAGACGATCGTGGACGGCACCGCGCAGGTCGTGAATGTAGCGACCGGAACCTTCCCGGCAACCACCGGTTTGGCCAGCGCGGGAGGCGGCAATGCCGACATCGAAGCGCAGGTGACGCTCCCGCAGCCGTGCATCGCCCCGATCATCTTCGTGACGAGCCCCGGCGGCTCGTGGTTCGCCGCGACGGGGTTCTAGCTCCCGCAGGGACACCTCAACCGCCAGGACACGAGGGCCTTCGACCGGGCTAGGCTCCCCGGGTGATCCGACCGACACCCGACGAGCTCATCTCGGCCGAGGGCCGCTCGATTCCCGAGGTCATCGGGCAGGGGATCCGGTACCTCTTCGTCGGCATCAACCCCGGGCTCTGGTCCGGCGCGACCGGTCATCACTTCGCGCGTCCGGGCAATCGCTTCTGGCCGACCCTCCACGGGGCAGGTTTCACGCCACGCCAGCTCGCGCCCGACGACGACACCATGGTCGTGGCCCTCGGGATCGGGATCACGAACCTGGTCAATCGCACGACCGCCAAGGCCTCGCAGGTCTCCGACGATGAGCTCCGTGCGGGCGCCACCCGATTGCGCGAGACCGTCAGGCGCTCCCGGCCTGCGGCCGTGGCCATCCTCGGCGTGTCGGCCTATCGCGTGGCGTTCGGCGAGCCGGCCGCAACGATCGGTCGTGTAGCGGAGCCCCTCGCGGGCGCGGTGCTCTGGATCCTGCCGAACCCGAGCGGGCTCAATGCCCACTACCAGCTTCCGCAGCTCGTCGACCTGTTCCGGACGTTCCGCGAGAGCGCGGACGCGGGCGCCGCTATCGTTACCGCATGACGGCCATCTACCACGTCCCCGGCGCGATCCTCACGGAGCGCGATCACGAGGTCCCCCTCGATCACGCGACCCCGAAGGGTCCGAAGATCAGCGTCTTCACCCGTGAGGTCGCCGCCCCCGACGGCATCGATCGACCGTACCTCGTGTTCCTGCAGGGCGGCCCCGGCTTCGAGGCGGCTCGACCCACGA
>DAINSJ010000035.1:0-12589 GCA_036741375.1 Candidatus Limnocylindrales bacterium | reverse complement strand
ATCCTTCGCCGTCCGGCCGCGCTCGAACTCCCACCTATTGACACGTGGAGCTGCGAAAAATCGTTCGGGGCGAGGGTCACAGGCGCAATCGTATCCTCATCGCGGCAGGTCAGTTGACCTCCGCGCATCAACCACGTAGGCTACGTGCTACACGTTAAACACGTGGTTAGGTGCAGGCATGAAGCGAAACATCACGGTCCAGCTCGACGAGGCCACCGTCCAGAAGGCGCGGGTCGCAGCCGCGAAGCGCGGGAGCTCCATCAGCCGGCTGCTGGCCGAGCAGATCGACGTCCTCGCCCGGCAGGACGACGACTACGACCGGGCCATGAATGACGCGCTGGCGGAGCTCGAACGCGGCTACGACCTCGGTGGCAGCCCCTACCCTGCCCGCGACGAGGTGTACGACCGGTGAGGACGTTCGTCGACACGAACATCGTCCTCTATGCGTATGACCAGAGCGAACCCGAGAAGGCGGCGATCGCCCGAGAGATCATGTCCGACCTTTGGCGCACACGAGAGGGGCTTCTCAGTACCCAGGTCCTGCAGGAGCTGTATGTGAACCTCACCCGCAAGCTCCGGGTCGTCGTTCCCCGGTCGAAGGCGCGCGCGCTCGTCGGGCGCTATGGCCGGTGGCCCGTGCACGCCATCACGACGGGCGACATCCTCGAGGCGGCTGACCTCGAGCAACGCCACTCACTGTCGTTCTGGGACGCCCTCATCGTCGTCGCCGCCGTCAGAGGCGGGGCCGAGCGGATCATCAGCGAGGATTTCCAACACGGCCGGACGATCGGCGGGGTACGAATCGAGAACCCGTTCCGTCGCTGACATTGTCGGCCGCGAGGGACCCGGCTCACAGCGGACCCGAGGAGCGCAGACACGGCAGGTCAAGGCTACGTGCTCAAACTCCCACCTATTGACACGTGGAGCTGCGAACAATCATTCGGCGCGAGGGTCGTCACGGGAGGTCAATGGTAGCCCGGCGTCCGCGCCCATGGTCGCGAGAGGGCGCGGGTCACGGGAGCGCGGCGATCTGCTCCGAGAGGCGCTCGGCGATCATGATCGTGGGGAGGTGCGTGAAGCCCGACGGCACGGTCGGCATGATGGACGCATCGACGACGAAGAGGCGCTCCGTGCCGAACACGCGCCCAGCGCCATCGACCACCGCGCCGTCCTCCGGCGAGGGGCCCATCGAGCAGGTTCCGACCACGTGAGGGACGGAGCGTGCGCCTTGGCGGACCGCGAGCAGCAGCTCTCGGTGGTCGCGGATCTCGGGTGGGAGCGGCTCCGTGCACAGGCGACGGATCGCCGGTTCAGCGGCGATCTCACGCGCTCGGCGAAACCCCTCGGTTAGTCGCTCGAGGTCCGACGGTTCGCGCAGGTTTGGCAGGTCAATGCGCGGTGCGTCCGTCGGATCAGCCGACCGCAGCCGAACGCTCCCTCTCGACAGCGGCGCATTGACGACGAGGCGGTGCAGCCAGGCGTCGAAGCGGGCCGGGTCACGGAGCGTGGCGATGTCGCGCCAGGCGCCGAGCAGGGCCTGCTGGGTAGCATCCTGGGCGCGACCTGGGTCACGAAGGATCCGGAACGCGAGCGCATAGCAGCGGTCGACGATGGATGCCGCGATCGACGCGAAGGCATCCCGGTCGCCCTGGCTGGCCCGCTCGACGAGCTCGGCCTGCATTGCCTGCTCCGGATTGGGCGGCCCGTCTGGCCCGTCACTGAGTATGGAGCCGGCCGGCGCGAGAACGTTCAGCGACGCAGGATCAAGGCTTCGTGCGCGAACTCGGAGCTCTTGAAACGTGGAGCTGGACGAAGTCGTTCGACGCCAGGCTCGTCATTGAGGGTCCCCGTCGCGGCCCAGGCGCGCGAGGTTCTTCTCGGCAACGTCCACGAACGCCGCACCATACGCGCCGGGGGCGTCACGCGCCGTTCGGTACGCTCGAGCGGCAAGATCCGTCTCGCCCAGCTGCTCCAGGATCTCACCGAGGTGCAGCCAGGCGTAGGCGAAGCTGGGATCGAGGAGCAGCGCGCGGGTGAGCTGGCCGATCGCCGCCTCGCGGTCCCCGGCCTGTTCCAGCGCACCGGCAAGGGAATCGCGCGCGCTCGCGTTGCCGGGGTCCCTCTCGACGAAGTGTCGGAGCGTCGCGAGTCCCCGATCGACCTCGCCCAGGGCGAGGTAGGCGGCCCCCAGGTGATTCAGGGCCGGCGTGAAGTCGGAGTCGTCAGAGATCAACGATTCGAGCGTGCCGACCGCCTCCTGGACCGAGCCGCGAGCGAGCTGCGTGGCGCCGAGAAGGTGGCGCGCGAACGGATCTCGGGGGACGCGCGCGACGAACGCGCGGAGCCTCTCCTCAGCCGTAACGAGGTCGCGCACCGCCCAGCCCACGAGGGCCTCCGGGAGGTCATCATCGACCGACTCGCTTCGGCGGAGCAACTCGCGCGCGCGACCCGCCAGCGGCGCGGAGTCGCGATACAGAACGCGAGCGAGAAGCGCGGCATACGCGACCAGGAGCGGGTGGTCGGGCGCCCGCGCGAGCGCGACCTGGAGGAGCGTGTCCGCCTCGGCGTAACAGGTCCGGTGCACTGCGACACGAGCGGCGGCGAACTGCGCTGCGACCTCAGGATCCAGGCCGGCGGGCACGTACTCCTGGGTCATGACAGGAGCTGGGCGACGTTGTGCGACGCGAGGGTCACGGGAGGTCAATGGTAGAGGCGCGGACGCGAACGCAAGCGGCCGCGACAGCTGCGCAGTTCGCCGGAGTCCGCCGGCAGCCCCCAACGCCGGAAGGCGCCGGACGTGGGTCGTCCGAGCGAGCCCCTATGGGGCCGTCAGTCGTCCGAAGGCCAGCGCGATCCGCTCCACCCACAGGCGGTACTGGGCGCCGCTCGGGTGAAGTCCGTCGCGAGCCACGAGGCTGCGATCGACCGCCGCCCGGAGGGAGATGTCGTGGATGTCCACGACCGCGACGTCACGCTCGCCGGCAACCTCGGAGAGGATGGCGTTGGCCTCGCGGATCCCGCCCGCATTCGCGCGCGGATCGCCGAAGTCCGAGCCGGCCGGTGTCACGGTGTAGTCCGGGGTCGTGATCGCCACGACGCGCGCCGGCCCGACCAAGCGAACGAGCTCGTCGAGGATCGTGCCCACGTTCCGACGGTACGTCCCGGGCGGCACGCCCTGAACGAGGTCGTTGACGCCGATCAGGAGCGAGACGACGTCCGGGTGGAGCGCGGCGAGGCGCGGGAGCTCCAGCTCGATCACATCGGCTGAGGTGAAGCCGTTCACCGCGAGGTTGGCGACGAGCTCGAGCGGCGGCGGGCCCGAGCCGAGGACCGCGACGAGCTGGTTCGGCCAGCGCTCGGCCTCCGCGACCGATGTCCCGATCGTGTAGGAATCGCCGAGCGCGACGAACCGCATCGTCCGCAGCATGCCACGCGACCGGCGACCGCTTATGCTTGGAGCCGCGCCCGCCACCGCCTCTCCCGGGTTGCCCGGTCGAGGGCGCACCAATACGATGCGTGCCGATAGCCGCCACGAGGCGGGCGACCGTCGTCGGTCCGCGCCATTCCCGATCTCTGGACGGGGTCCGGTATCGACACTGGAGGAGGAAACATGCGCACCCGCTCAATCGGACTTTCGCTGATCGCTGTCCTCGCCCTCGTGGCGAGCGCTTGCGGTGGCGGAAGCAGCCCGTCGCCGTCGGCTGAAGCGTCGGTTACACCAACCGAGGCCGGCTCCCCGGCGGCGTCCGTCGCCACGTCTCCGCTGAAGATCGGCGTGGTGACCGACATCGGCACCCTGAACGACAAGAACTTCAACGAGTACTCGTTCAAAGGTGCTGAGCAGGGCGCCACCGACATCGGCGCCGCCGAGCCGAAGTCGGTCGTCCCGAAGGACCAGTCCGAGTACGCGAAGGACATCCAGGACTTCGTCACCGAGAAGTTCGACATCATCGTCACCGTCGGATTCAACCTGACGAGTTCGACGACCAAGGCGGCCAAGGCCAACCCGAACACGTGGTTCATCGGCGTCGACCAGGCCCCCTGCGTCGACGAGCAAGGCAACGACGACGCGACGTTCGCCTGCAAGGGCGACGCCGCGAAGCTCCTCCCCAAGTACGTGTCGATCACGTTCAAGGAGGACCAGGCCGGCTATCTCGCCGGGATCGTCGCCGCTTCGGTGACGAAGAGCGGCACGATCGGCGCCATCGGCGGCACGACCCTCTGCGCGCCGTGCGTTCGCTATATCCAGGGCTATGAGCTGGGCGCGAAGTCGGTCAAGTCAGACATCGTCGTCAAGACCGCATACGTCACTCGTGACTTCTCGGCCGCCGCGTTCCAGGACCAGCCGGGCGGGAAGGTGTTCGCGAACAACTTCCTCACCACGAACAGCGCGGTTGACGTGCTGTTCCAGGTGGCCGGCCTCACGGGCAACGGCGTCCTCGACGCCGCCTGCGACAAGGGCATCCTCGGCATCGGGGTCGACGTGGACCAGTTCCTGTCGTACCCGGCCGTCGGCAAGTGCCTGATCACCAGCGCCGAGAAGCACCTCCAGAGTGCGGTGGACCAGGCGATCAAGGGCATCTCCGCCAGTACGGCCAAGGGTGGCAACAGCCTGTTCGACGCGACGAACGACGGCATCGGGGTCTCCCCCGGACACGACCTCGCGAGCACATGGCCGAGTGACCTCCAGGGCAAGCTCGACGCAGCCCTCGCCGCCATGAAGGCGGGCACCCTCACGACGTGCCCGACCGACTGCGGCGTCGGACCGAAGTGATCGTCCTCTTCCGCTGAACGATCTGGAGCGGGTCGGCCCACCGGGCCGGCCCGCTTCATGTATTTCCGGGTCCAAAGCAGGCCGGAGAGATGACCAGCCAGTCCGAGACGACCCCCGCTCAGACAAACGGCACCATCCCCCCAGCGACCGGCGCCACGCGGGCGCCCGCGCTCGAGATGCGCGGCATCACGAAGCGATATCCCGGCGTCGTCGCGAATGACGGCATCTCCCTGACCGTCAAGCCCGGGGAGATCCATGCCCTTCTCGGCGAGAACGGCGCCGGCAAGACCACCCTGATGAACATCCTGTACGGCCTGGCGCGGCCGGACCAGGGCGAGATCCTGCTCGACGACGAGCCGGTGACGATCTCCGGACCGTCGGACGCGATCGCCCGCGGGATCAGCATGGTTCACCAGCACTTCATGCTCGTCCCGGTGCTCACGGTCGCCGAGAACATCCTCCTCGGCGACGAGACGATGGCCGGACCGATCTTCCTCGACCGCCGGGAGGCCCGCCGGCGGATCGTGGAGCTCGGTCGGCGGTTCGGATTCGAGATCGATCCCGACGCGCGCGTCGGGAGCCTGTCGGTCGGCTGGCAGCAGCGGGTCGAGATCCTCAAGGCGCTCTATCGCAACGCCCGGATCCTCGTGCTCGACGAGCCGACCTCGGTCCTCACGCCGCAAGAGACCGAGGAGATCTTCGCCGTCCTGCGCCGGCTCGCGAGCGAGGGTCACAGCGTCGTGTTCATCAGCCACAAGCTCTACGAGGTCCTCGAGATCGCGGACCGGATCACGGTCATCCGGCGAGGCCGCGTGGTGGGAGAGCGGCTGCCGAGCGAGACGAACGAAGACGACCTCGCCGAGCTGATGGTCGGCCGCGGCGTCCAGCTCGTGGTCGACCGCGGCGAGTCCCATCCCGCCGGGGTCGTGCTGGCCGTCGAGAAGCTCCGGGTCAAGGACGATCGCGGCAGCGAGGTCGTCCGGGACGTCGACCTCGAGGTCCGCGCCGGGGAGATCCTCGGCATCGCCGGGGTCGCAGGCAACGGCCAGGACGAGCTCGTCGAGGCCCTCATCGGGCTGCGCCGGTCGTCTGCGGGTCGGGTTCGGCTCGGGGACGTTGACGTGACCGGCGCGACGCCGCGGCAGATGAACGAGCGCGGCGTCGCCTACATCCCCGCCGATCGCCACCGGTTCGGGCTCGTGCTGTCGTTCCCGATCTCCGACAACCTCGTGCTCACGTCGTACTACCTGCCCCCGTTTGCGCACGGCCTGCTCCGCGACGACGACGCGATCCACTCGACCGCCACGAAGAGCGTCGCCGAGTTCGACATCCGGGCGCGATCCGTCGACGCGCCGGCGAGCACCCTGTCGGGTGGCAACCAGCAGAAGGTCGTCGTGGCCCGGGAATTCGGTCGCGACCTGCGGTTGCTCATCCTCGACCAGCCGACGCGCGGCCTCGACGTCGGGAGCATCGAGTTCATCCACCGCCAGGTGATCGCCAAGCGCAACGCGGGCACGGCGATCCTGCTGGTATCGGCGGAGCTCGACGAGGTGCTCGAGATGTCGGATCGCATCGCGGTGATGTATCGCGGCGCCATCGTGGCGGTCATGGACGGCAGGACCGCCGAGAAGAACACGGTCGGACTGCTCATGGCAACCGGCACCGAGAAGCCCGGCGCGGCGATCGAGCCGATGACGGCGTGAGCGGCTCCGTCGGTCCAGCTCCCGCTCCGACGCCGCGATCCATCGTGACGGTCGTCGGGAGCGTCGCCCGGGCTGTCTGGGCCGTCGCCGCGCTGCCGCTGATCTCGATCGTCCTTGCGCTCGTCGTGGGCGCGATCGTCATCCTCGCTTCGCAGCTCCTCCTCGCCGGCCGCGCCTTCGACCCGGTCCTCCCGATCACCGCGTACGCCGCCCTTCTCGAGGGTTCGTTCGGGAACCCCGACGCGATCCTCAACACGCTGGTCAGCTCGACGCCCCTCGTCCTCGGGGGTCTTGCCGTGGGCCTCGGATTCAAGGCCGGCCTCTTCAACATCGGGGCCCAGGGGCAGTTCCTGATGGGGGCGCTGGGCGCGGTCGCCGCAGGCGGGGCCCTCGCGACCCAGCCGCCGGTCATCGCGATCCCGGTCGCGCTGGCCTGCGGCATGTTAGCTGGGGCAGCGATGGGCTTCATTCCCGGCTTCCTCAAGGCGGTCTCCGGGGCTCATGAGGTCGTCACGACGATCATGCTCAACTACGTCGCCGTCTCGGTCCTCGCGGCGCTCGTGAGCGGCCCGCTCAAGGTTCCGCGCTCGCCGTCGCCGGTGACCCGCGACGTCGGCAACGCGGCCTATCCGATCCTCCTGCAGCCGAACGGTCACCTCGGGATCCTCATCGCGATCGCCGCGGTCGTCTTCATCTGGTGGCTCCTCTATCGGACCACGCTCGGCTTCGAGATCCGCACGGTCGGCGCCAATCCCGATGCCGCTCGCTACGCGGGCATGCGACCTCGCTTTCTGCTCGTCCTCACGATGAGCCTGTCGGGCCTCCTCGCGGGGACGGCGGGAGCTGGCGTCGTCCTCGGCGTCACGCACCTCATGACCTCGAGCTTCGGCACGACGGTCGGCTTCGACTCGATCGCGGTCGCCCTCCTTGCCCGCTCCAATCCGCTCGGGATTCCGTTCGCGGCACTCCTCTTCGGCGCGATGCGGGCAGGGGCCGGCCTGATGCAGATCAAGGCCGGGATCCCCGTCGAGCTGGTCGACGTGGTCCAGGCGACGGTCCTCCTCTTCCTCGTCGCGAGCCCAGTGTTGCGGCGATTGTTCCGGCTTCGGGGTGTACGGAGCGGGCTCGGGAGCACCGAGACGATCGCCCGCACCTACGGCGGCGAGAAGGCAGCCTGATGGATCCCGTCATCCACGCGCTGTACGGGATTCCGGTGCTCGGGCTCATCTTCCAGCTGGCCGGCTACCTGATCGAGGTCATCCCGCCGATCGCGCCGATCATCATGCGGTCGGCGACGCCGCTGGCGCTCGGGGCGCTGTGCGGCGTCCTCTGCGAACGGTCGGGCGTCATCAACATCGGGATCGAGGGCACGATGCTGGCCAGCGCGTTCACCGGCTGGATCGTGAGTGTGGCCCTGGCACCGGCGTTCGCCGCGACTCCCAGCGCATTCTTCGGGGTGACGCCGGCCCTCCTCATCGGATTCGTCGCCGCCCTGCTGGTCGCCCTCGCGATCTCGGCACTGCATGCCTGGCTCTCGATCAGCGTCCGGGCCGACCAGATCATCAGCGGGACGATCATCAACATCGCCGCGTTCGGCCTGACGACCTACGTCAACACGATCGTCTCGAAGAGCTCTCCTACGAGCGCCGGCAGCTTCTCCGCGTTCAAGCTGCCTCACGAGGTCACCGACGTGCCCGTCATCGGCACGATCCTGGGGATGTTCCTGAACCAGGGGCCGATCACGATGTCGGTGCTCGTCCTCATCGTGATCGCCCAGATCATGCTGTTTCGATCCCGGTGGGGCCTTCGAACCCGGGCGGTCGGCGAGCACCCGAAGGCCGCCGAGACCGTCGGCATCAACGTCATTCGCCTGCGATACCGGAACGTCCTCCTCGGCGGGCTCCTGGCCGGTCTCGCAGGTGCTTTTCTGAGCATGGAATCGACGAACTCGTTCCAGACGGGGATGACCGCCGGACGGGGCTTCATCGCCCTCGCCGCGATGATCGTCGGGCGCTGGACGCCGATCGGGGCGTTCGGTGCGGCGCTGCTGTTCTCGAGCTTCCAGGCGCTCGGGCAGATCATCAACTTCAACCCGCCGCCAGGCGACCTCGGCAGCATCGTCGGCGCGCTGCCAGCCCAGATCTTCGACGCGCTGCCGTACCTCGTCACGATCGTGATCCTCGCAGGCCTCGTCGGCCGAAGCACCCCGCCCGCCGCCGATGGGCAGCCGTACGAGCGGGAAGCGACGACTTGAGTAGTCGTCGGCATGCGTCGTGACCGACGAGGAGCGCGCTCGAGCCCGCGAGATTCTCGATCTACAGGAGGGTCGTTTCGGGGTCCCGCTGCTCGACGATGCCGGAATCGCCGAGCTCCTGCGGACGGCGCGGCGGATCGCGGTCGTCGGCGCCTCGGCAAACCCGGCCCGTCCGTCGAACGGCGTCATGCGCTACCTCGCCGCGGCCGGGTATGACGTCGTGCCCGTCAACCCCTCGGCGGAGGCGATCGACGGTCGGGCGTGCTACCCCACCCTCGCGGCGGCCGTCGCGGCTGAGGGACCGGTCGATATCGTCGATGTGTTCCGCCGCGCGGAGCTCTGCGTGCCGCACGCGGAAGAGGCGGTCGCGGTCGGCGCGCGGTGCCTGTGGCTCCAGCTCGGAATCGTCAACGCCGAGGCCGCGCGGATCGCCGATGCCGGCGGTCTGCTCATCGTGATGGATCGCTGCACGAAGATCGAGCACGCCCGCCTGATCGGCTGACGGCTCGTGGCCCGCCCGTGACCCTTGCAGATACCAACACCATCGGTGTTCGGAAGCCGGGAGGGGCCTCGCGAGGGCGTCGACGGCTCGCGACCGCCTCAGCCCCGCACGATCCGAGCGCGGCGCGGTCGCCGCCACGCTGACTACGCCTCCGAACACCAACATGCCTGGTATCTGACAACAATCGGCTCCAGGCGGCTCCACGCTCTCCCGTTCGAAAGCCCGGCCCGAGCGTCAGGCCAGGACGAATCTCAACGGATCAGCAAGCCCGCGATCGCGAGGGCAATCCCGACCGCGGCGATGGCCGCACCGTCCCGTGCCTGCTTCCGAAGGACGGCCATCGCCACTGACGCGCCCGTCGTCCCCGAGTCCCGCAGCCCGCCGCGCCAAGCCTCGTACCTCGCGACGTTGGCGTCCTGGTCCCTCAGCGCCCGGTAGCGCGACCAGGGCTGTCTGGCGCGGCTGAGCCCGACGGCGGTCAGGAGCGCACCGACGATGAGCAAGGCGCCGTTCACGATGGGCATCAGGCGCGCTCCTCGGGCGTTTCAAGGCGGGCGCGCAGGGCGGCCTGCGCGACGGCCGCGTTCGCCTGGCCCCGGGTTGCCTTCATGACCTGGCCGACGAGGAACCCGATCGCCTGGCCCTTGCCGGCACGGACGTCCTCGACCGCTCCCGGATTCGCGGCGATCACCTCGTCCACGATCCTCCCGAGCGCGTCGGTGTCCGAGATCTGACGCAACCCGCGGGCTTCGATGATCGCTTCGACCGGATCGCCCGTTTCGAGATGCGCCTGCAGCACGTCCTTGCCGGTGCCCCGCGAGATCGAGCCATCGCTCACGAGGCGAACCAGCGCCGCGAGCTCCGCGGGGCGCAGGGTCACGGGCTCGGCGGCGGCGTTGCGCAGTCGCAGATATTCGCCGGTCACCCAGTTCGCGACGGGCTTCGCCTCCACGGACGCGTCCGCGGCGAGGGTTGCCTCGAACAACGACGCTGCATCCGCGTCCGCCACGAGGACCGCGGCGTCGTATGGCGTGAGGCCATGGGCATCGCGATAGCGCGCCCGTCGCGCGGAGGGCAGCTCGGGCAGCGCCGCGGCGATCTCCTGTCGCCAGCCTTCGTCGACGCGGAGCGGCGGGAGGTCCGGCTCGGGGAAGTAGCGGTAGTCGTCCGAGGTCTCCTTGGCCCGCATCCGGTACGTCTCGCCGCGCTCGTCGGACCAGCCCCGGGTTTCCATCACGAGCGTCCCGCCGGCATCGATGATCTCGGCCTGGCGCTCGATCTCGAAGGCCACGGCTCGTTCGACCGACCGGAACGAGTTCATGTTCTTGACCTCGACCCGGGTGCCGAACGCGTCCTGGCCGCGCGGCCGCAGCGAGACGTTGGCCTCCACGCGCATCTGGCCGCGCTCCATGTCGGCGTCCGATGCGCCGATCGTGCGGAGGAGCAGCTGGAGCTCCTCGGCGTACCGGCGGGCCTGCTCGGCCGTCCGGACGTCCGGCTCGGTGACGATCTCCATGAGCGGCGCACCGGATCGGTTGAAGTCGACGAGACTGATCCGGCTCCCGTCAGCGGCGGGCGCATGGACGAGCTTCGCCGTGTCCTCTTCGAGATGCGCCCGGGTGATGCTCACGGTGAAGGGGCCGTCGGACGTGTCGAAGGTCAGCTTGCCCGCCGACGCGAGTGGCAGGTCGTACTGGCTGATCTGGTAGCCCTTCGGGAGATCCGGGTAGAAGTAGTTCTTGCGGTCCCAGCGGGTCGCCTCGGGCGTGCTCGCCTCGAGAGCGGCCCCGGTCGCCAGGACGAGCTCCACGGCCCGCTTGTTGATGACCGGCAGGGCACCCGGCAGGCCCAGGCAGACCGGACAGACGTGCGTGTTCGGCGCTGCACCGTCATAGGCCGTCGAGCAGCCGCAGAACATCTTCGACGCCGTCTTCAGCTGGCAGTGGACCTCGATGCCGATGACGGCCTCGTAGCGATCCAGGGCGACTGAGCGGGGCGTGGCGGTCGCGGTCGTCTCCATCGTGGATCAGTGTCGCATCTCAGGCGGCCGTCACGTCTGCGACTCGCATCGGGCGGCTCGGGACCAGAACCGGCCGACGGTCAGCCGGTCGCGAGCGCGACGGCGTCTGCCATGGAGGTCGCCCGCCCGGCGGCCCAGGCGGCATCGACGACCGTGGGCTCGCCACCGGCCCGAAGACGCTCGACCCAGCGGGCGTGCTCGTCCACCTCGGTCACGGTCATCGGGCTCGCCGCAGCTTCACGAAGCGTCTCGGCGGCGCCGAACAGGTTGGCTGCCCGGACCGTGCCGCCCTGAGCGACCGCGATGAAGGCGATGTTCTCGAGCTGGTGGGCGACCGCGCCTCGATTCCCGAGGCGGACCCAGGCCGCGATCGTCTCTCGGTACCGACCCATCGCTTCCTCGAGCAATCCGGCGGCTCGCACGGCATGAGCGAGCTCGCTCCGGCAGGCAACGGCGAAGCGCTCGTCGCCGATCTCGACGAATCGCGCGATCGCCTCCTCCAGGCTCACACGGGCCTCGTCGAGTCGCCCGAGCGTGCCGAAGAGGCGACCCGCCCCCATGGACGTGATGGCGATTGCATAGGGGTTGGCCGATCTGCGGGCGGCCGCGGTTGCGACGGTCAGCAACGCCTCCGAAGCCGTCGGATCCAGGGAGGACAGGCCGCCCGCAGCGCCCCCGGCAATGGTGGCGATGGTCCACCACTCCCCGGCATCGGTGGCGAGCTGCATCAGCTCGCCGAGCCAGATCCGCAGGTCGCCACGCGCACCGCTGAAGATGCTAGCGATGGAATGGCCGACCAGGGCGCTGATGAGCGCCGTCCGGTCGCCGCTCGTCCGAGCCAGCTCGACGGCCTGCTCGGCCCAGACGATCGCGACGTCTGCGGCATCGGCGAAGCCCCAGACCATCGCGGCATCGCCGAGCAGCCGAGCCGCGAGGATGCGCTGCTCCGGGCTCGGATCCGGCGGCCCGGCGACGATCCGGCGGGCGGCGCCGACGGCGGCCACCACCCGGTCCTGGTTGTCCGGCGACGCGACTCGCATCCGCCAGTAGGCCAGCATCGCGATGCACATCCGGATGGCCTGCTCGGGCGCCGACTCCAAACCCCATTCGAGAGCGATGCCGAGGTTCTCCGCATCGGCGTCGAGGCGATCCAGCCAGTCGACCATCGCCGGACCGCGGAGCTCCGGCGCCGCCGCTTCGGCCAGCGCCGAGAAGAACGCGAGGTGGCGGTCGGCGATCGGCCCGGCCTCGTCGGCCTCGATGAGCCGCTCGCGGGCGTATTGGCGGATCGTCTCGAGCATCCGGTAGCGAGTCGTCGGTCCCCGATCCACGATCA
>DAINSJ010000034.1:0-12638 GCA_036741375.1 Candidatus Limnocylindrales bacterium | reverse complement strand
GCGATCAGCCCGCGTCAGTAGGACGCTTGGGCCATGACCCGGCGCCTACCCGGCCCCGGCCCGCGGAGGGGGCCCAGCCCGGAGCTACTTGGCGGCGGCGCCCTTTGGCTTGTTCTGCTTCGGCTTCTTGGGGGTCTTGGCCTTCTTGTCCATGGCGGTCACCTCTCAAAGCGTGGCGTCAGCCCGGTGATCGTAGCCGGATCAGTCGAGGTTCGAAACCCCCGTCCGAGATCGCACGCGGGGGATGATGTCGCGCCCAATGCGCTCGATCTGGTCGCGCTGATCGCCGTTCATCAGGTAAACGTTGAACTGATCCACGCCGGCATCCGCGAGGATCTCGAGCTTCTCGAGGATCTCGGGGGCCTCGCCGATCACGCAGAACCGATCCGTCACCTCGTCGCCGACGAAGCCGGCATTCGTCGAGCCGACCTCCGCGGTCAGCCCGCGGTCCGCCAGGCCCGCGCCGATCGCGGCGATCGTCTCGTCCTCGACCAGCACGTCGGCGAGCGTCGAGCCCGTAGCGGTGACGATCGTGCCGTTCGTGATCAGGGGGCGCATCGCGGGTCGTCCCTCCGGGCTCGTGGCATGGGCGTCGGGAGCGAGGTCGAGAAGAGCGACATCGTATCGAACGTGACGGGCGAGGTCAGTCCGTGTTCAGCGGGTATCCGATCGACGCTTTCCAGCTTCCGACGCGGACGAACTGCAGGAACGATTCCTCGAGCGGTCCGAGCGCCTTGTCCCGGGCGTACACGAGATGCCACTGGCGCTGGAGCGGAAACCCGACGACCCGCAGCTCCACGAGGTGTCCGATGTCGAGCTCGAGGCTGGCCGCGTACCGCGACAGCACCGCCACCCCGAGGTTCCGGGCGACCGCCCGCTTGATTGCGCCGTTGCTCGCGAGCTCCATGACCGGTCGAACGCGCAAGCCCGCCTGCTGGAACGCCTCCTCGGCGGTCTCGCGTGTCCCCGAGCCCGGCTCCCGGACGATGAATGGCTCTGCCGCGAGCTGCTGGAGGGTCACCCGGTTCAGCGTCGCCAGCGCGTGGGTGGGGGAGGCGACGGCGATCAGCTCGTTGGCCAGGAACGGCTCGCTCACGAGCGGCATCGGCGGCTCTTCCCAGCGTCGACCGCTGACGGCGAAGTCGACCTCGTTGGCCGCCAGTCGCTCGTACAGGTGCTCCCGGTTGCCGACGTCCAGTCGCAGGTCGATCTCCGGGTGGAGCTCGCGGAACGCGCCGAGCAGGTCAGGGAGGACGTAGATCCCGACCGTGGTGTCACCGGCGATGCGCAGGGTCCCGCGCCGCAGGCCGCGTAGCTCATCGAGTGCAAGCCCGGCCGCCTCGAAGTCCGCCAGGATCCGCCGCGCGTGCTCGTGCAGAAGCTGGCCGGCCTGGGTCATCTGGACGCGCCGCCCCACGACCTCCAGCAGCGGAACGCCGAGGACCGTCGCGAGTGCCTTCAGCTGGTGCGAGATCGCCGGCTGGCTGAGACCCAGCGCGGCGGCAGCCCGCGTGAATCCGCCGTGGTCCGCGACCGCCTGGAAGAGACGGAGCTGGTGGACCGTAACCTGCTGGTCGAGCCGTCCCGCAAGCGGAAGCCTGCGCGTCTCCTCGTCAATTGCCATTCGCAAATCCTACGGTGTTCATGTGAAACATGCATTGGACCGCATGGATAGTGTCAGGGTAGGCTCCCCCTCCGATCAAGAGCGTCCGATCAGGAGACCGCGTGAGTACGCCCGTCGAAATCAACGAACCCGCCCGCCTCGACGATGCCGAGCGCTATGCGCCGGGCGTTCTGAAGTATGCCCAGATGGGCTACTGGGATCCGGACTACGAGCCGAAGGTTACGGACGTCCTGGCGCTGTTCCGGGTCACCCCCCAGGACGGCGTCGATCCGATCGAGGCGGCCGCCGCGGTCGCCGGCGAGTCGTCGACCGCAACGTGGACCGTCGTCTGGACCGACCGCCTCACAGCGGCCGAGACGTACCGCGCCAAGGCGTATCGCGTCGAGCCCGTGCCGACGACCCCCGGTCAGTGGTTCGCCTGGATCGCCTACGACCTCGACCTGTTCGAACCCGGTTCGATCGCCAATCTCACGGCGTCGATCATCGGCAACGTGTTCGGCTTCAAGGCGATCAGCGCGCTCCGCCTCGAGGACATGCGCATCCCGGTCGCGTACGTCAAGACGTTCGACGGTCCGCCCACCGGGATCGTCGTCGAGCGGGAGCGCCTCGACAAGTTCGGGCGACCCCTACTCGGTGCGACGACGAAGCCGAAGCTGGGCCTTTCCGGGCGCAACTACGGGCGCGTGGTGTACGAGGCGCTGAAGGGGGGCCTGGACTTCACGAAGGACGACGAGAACATCAACTCCCAGCCGTTCATGCACTGGCGGGACCGGTTCCTCTTCTGCATGGAGGCGGTCAACCGGGCGGCCGCGGCGACGGGCGAGGTCAAGGGCCACTACCTCAACGTCACCGCCGCCTCGATGGAGGATATCTACGAGCGGGCGGAGTTCGCCAAGGAGCTCGGCAGCGTCATCGTGATGATCGATCTCGTGATCGGCTACAGCGCGATCACCTCGATCTCGAAATGGGCCCGCAGAAACGACATGATCCTCCACCTCCACCGGGCCGGCGCGACCACCTATACACGTCAGAAGAGCCACGGGGTGTCCTTCCGGGTCATCGCGAAGTGGATGCGCCTCGCCGGCGTCGACCACATCCACGCCGGGACGATCGTCGGCAAGCTCGAGGGCGACCCGAACACGATCCGCGGCTTCTACAACGTCCTGCGCGAGCCGTACAACCCGATCGATCTCGAGAAGGGGATCTTCTTCGAGCAGGACTGGGCGAGCCTGCGCAAGGTGATGCCGGTCGCCTCCGGCGGCATCCACGCCGGTCAGATGCACCAGCTGCTGCACTACCTGGGCGACGACGTCGTGCTCCAGTTCGGCGGTGGCACGATCGGCCACCCCATGGGCATCCAGGCCGGCGCCACGGCGAATCGGGTCGCCCTGGAGGCAATGGTCCTTGCCCGCAACGAGGGCCGCGACATCTGGCACGAAGGGCCGCAGATCCTCGCCGACGCCGCGCGCGGCTGCAGCCCTCTCCGGGCCGCTCTCGACATATGGGGCGAGGTCACGTTCGACTACACGAGCACCGACACGCCCGACTACGTCGCCACCGCGACGCCGGCCTGAGGACGGACCGATGCGTGTCACCCAGGGGACATTCTCCTTTCTGCCGGACCTGACCGACGACCAGATCCGGGCCCAGATCGAGTACTGCCTGGAGCAGGGCTGGGCCGTGTCGATCGAGCACACCGACGATCCGCATCCCCGCAACACCTATTGGGAGATGTTCGGCAACCCGATGTTTGATCTCCACGATGCGGCCGGGGTGATGCTCGAGGTCGACTCGGCACGCGCGACGTTCCCCGGCCGCTACATCAAGGTCAATGCCTTCGATTCGACCCGCGGGATCGAATCGCTGCGTCTGTCCTTCATCGTCAACCGACCCGACCCCGAGCCCGGCTTCGGGCTGGTCCGCCAGGAGTCGATCGAGCGTGTCATCCGCTACACGGTGCACGCCTATGCAACCGACCGGCCCGAAGGGGAGCGCTACCCGTGACGGCCGGCGCAGCGCCGCTGACGGGCGGCGAACCATCCGCGTCCGGCGAACCATCCGCGGTCGGCGGCCCGACCGCTGCGGATCAGCCTCTCGACCTGCGTGCGGCATTCGCGGAATCCGGGGTCGACGAGCTGCTTGCCAGACTCGACGCCGAGCTCGTCGGGCTCGCCCCGGTCAAGACCCGGATCCGCGAGATCGCGGCCCTCCTGCTCGTCGAGCGGCTCCGGACGCAGGTCGGCCTGTCGGCGGGTCCGCCGTCGCTCCACATGAGCTTCACGGGCAATCCCGGCACCGGCAAGACGACGATCGCCCTCCAGATGGCCGAGATCCTCCATCGTCTCGGCTACGTCCGGAAGGGCCACCTGGTCGCGGTCACACGGGACGACCTCGTCGGTCAGTTCATCGGCCACACAGCCCCGCGGACGAAGGAGGTCCTCAAGCGGGCCATGGGCGGCGTCCTGTTCATCGATGAGGCCTACTTTCTCTATCGGCCCGAAAACGAGCGGGACTATGGCCAGGAGGCGATCGAGATCCTGCTCCAGGTGATGGAGAACCAGCGCGACGACCTGGTCGTGATCCTCGCCGGCTACAAGGACCGCATGGAGCGGTTCTTCGGGAGCAATCCCGGGATGAGCTCGCGCATCGCCCACCACATCGATTTTCCCGACTACGAGCCGGACGAGCTCGTCGCGATCGCCGGGCTGATGCTCGAACAGATGCAGTACCGGCTCTCGGACGACGCCCGGCGAGCGCTCGAGGAGTACATCGAGCGCCGCCGGGCTCGGCCGAGCTTCGCGAACGCGCGCTCGATCCGGAACGCGCTCGATCGCACGCGGCTCCGCCATGCAGGCCGCCTGTTCGCTGGAGCCGGCGAGCCGCTGACGCGCGAGGACCTGATGACGATCGAGGCCGCCGACATCCGGGCCAGCCGGGTGTTCGACGAGGCCCCTGCGCAGGCTGCCATTGAACCTTCCGAGCAGGCCGGAACATGACCCGCCCGGCGCGCGCCGATGCCCCGGTCGACGTCTCGCTCCGGGCCTCTCCGGCCGTCGCCGGCACGACGCCCGACCAGACGCTCACCGAGTTCCTGATCGCCGAGCAGCGAAAGATCCCCGGCGCAACCGGTGAGTTCACCGCCCTCGTCAATGACATCCGGCTGGCCTGCCAGCGCATCGCCGATGTCGTCGGGAAAGGCGCCTTGACCGGCGCCGTCGGCAAGGCCGGCAGCGTCAATGTCCAAGGCGAGGAGCAGGCGAAGCTCGACCTCATCGCGAACGACATCTTCATCCGGACCCACGAGCGCCGCGGGACGCTCGCCGCGATGGTCTCCGAGGAGCTCGAGGACGTCTGGCGGATTTCGTCGCCCTACCCCCGCGGCCGCTACCTCCTCGCGTTCGATCCGCTCGACGGTTCCTCGAACATCGACGTCAACGTCTCGGTCGGCTCCATCTTCTCGGTCCTGCTCGACCCCGACGCGGACGCCCGGATCGAACCGGCTGCGTTCCTCCAGCCCGGCAGGCGCCAGGTCTGCGCCGGGTACGCCATCTACGGCCCCACGACGATGCTCGTCATGTCGTTCGGTCACGGCGTCCACGGCTTCACCCTCGACCGCGAGATCGGGGAGTTCATCCTGACCCACCCGGATCTGCGGATCCCGGAGCACGCAAGCGAGTTCGCGATCAATGCGTCGAACACCCGGTTCTGGGAACCGGCGGTGACCCGATACGTCGACGAATGCCTCGCCGGCTCGAGCGGAACGCGACGTCGAGACTTCAACATGCGCTGGGTGGCATCACTCGTCGCCGAAACCCACCGCATCCTCATGCGGGGCGGCGTCTTCCTCTACCCGCGCGACGACCGGGCCACGGCCCGCAGCGGTAAGCTCCGCCTGCTCTACGAAGCCAGTCCCATCGGCTTTCTCGTCGAGCAGGCCGGCGGTCGAGCGAGCAACGGAGACCAGCCGATCCTCGACGTCCAGCCGACGAGCCTCCATCAGCGGACGGGCCTGATCTTCGGCTCGCGGCCCGAGGTGGAGCGGATCGAGCGCTATCACCGCGACCACAACGTGCGGCCGTTCGACGCACCCCTGTTTGCCTCGCGTGGCCTGTTCCTCAACGGCGGCTAGGGAACGACATGTCGACCCTCCATCCGATCATCGCGATCACCGGGTCCTCGGGCGCCGGGACGACCTCGGTCTCGAAGACGTTCGCCCAGATCTTCCGGCGCGAGCACGTCAACGCCGCGTTCGTCGAGGGCGATGCCTTCCATCGCTACGACCGCACCGGGATGGCCGAGCGCATGGCTGCCGAAGCGGCTCTCGGGAACCACCAGTTCAGCCACTTCGGACCGGCAGCCAACCTGTTCGACGAGCTGGAGCAGCTCTTCGCCGACTACGCCGCGACCGGCGGAGGACGATCGCGGACGTATCTCCATGACGAGGCCGAGGCCGGAACCTTCGGCCTGGAGCGGGGCACGTTCACGCCGTGGGAGGAGCTGCCGCCCGACACGGACCTGCTCTTCTACGAAGGCCTCCACGGGGCCGTTGCGACGGAGACCGTGGATGTCGCCCGGCATCCGGACCTGCTGATCGGGGTCGTTCCCGTCATCAACCTCGAGTGGATCCAGAAGATCCAGCGCGACAAGTCCACCCGTGGCTACTCGACGGAGGCGGTCACCGACACGATCCTCCGGCGCATGCCGGACTTCGTCCACTACATCTGCCCGCAGTTCACCCGGACCCACATCAACATCCAGCGGGTCCCAGTGGTCGACACCTCGAACCCGTTCATCGCCCGGTTCATTCCGACGCTCGACGAGAGCTTCCTGGTCATCCGGTTCCGTGACCCGCGCGGCATCGACTTTCCCTACCTGCTGTCGATGCTCCTCGGCTCGTTCATGACGAGGCCCAACACGCTCGTCTGTCCCGGCGGGAAGATGGACCTGGCAATGCAGCTCATCTTCACCCCGATGATCTGGCGCCTGATCGAGCAGCGCCGTCAGGCACACGGTCGCGGCTGAGGGGCTCCAGTCGCAATAGACATTGCACGCGCATGACAACTGGCGATTTCCGGCGGGTCTGGCTTCCGGACGGCGGCACCGACGGTCGGACCTGACGGCGGCCTCGTGCGGCAGACGCTGCCATGTCGCGGGTCTGCAACCTCCGCGGGACCGGACGCACCGCTTCGGCAACGCCGCACGGCGTTCGATGGTCGGGGCACCGTGATCGACGCGCGGATGCCCAGCCGCAAGAGGCCAGTGATGAACGAGAACCCGAAGGACATGTCAGGCAGCCAGCACGACCACGAGCGCACGACCCGGACCGTGGATCGCCGCCGGCCGCACGGTCGGTGACCGCGCCGGTTACGGCCGGTCGCCGGATCGGATCTTGGCGATCGCCAGCAGCACGAATGTGGCCAGGAGACTGAGCACGGCGGCGGCCAGGATCGGCCGCGCGTCGGGCGTGGTCAGGATCGACGGATCGATCGCCGGGAGGCGCGTGAGGAGCACCGCGAGGGCCAGGATCGACCGCGGTCTCAATCACCCGTTCCGCCCAAGGACCCTCCTCCAACTGGACCAGACCCAACCGCTGGGCTGACTGTCGGTGCCCGGCCGCACCGGCTCGCGTGGCGGGAGGAGTCAGCTCCGACCGGCCACCAGCGCCCGCGTCGCCGGGATGATCTCCCGGCCGTAGACCTCGAGAACGGCCTCCTCGTCGCCGTTCATCAGGTAGATGTTGAACTGGTCGACACCGGCGGCGGCCAGGGCCCGCAGCTTCGCGACATGGTCATCTACCGAGCCCAGGACGCAGAAGCGATCGGTGACCTCGTCGCCGACGAAGCCCGCGTTGGACGAGCCGACCTCGGCGTGGTGAAGGTAGTCATAGCCCTCGCGCTCCCTGATGTAGCCGGTCAGCGACTCGGGCAGCTGCTCGCGGGGGTACTTGTTGACCAGGTCGACGACGTGGTTGCTCACCAGCGCCGGGAACCAGCGGGTCCGCTCGCGGCACTCGGCGAGGTCGCCGAAGTGGGCCGGCGCCGCCGCCTGGATCCGGACCGAGCCTGCGGGCCGGCCGGCGGCCGCCTCCGCCTCGCGCACCTGCCCTACGAACCAGCCGATCAGGTCGGGGTCGGCCAGCTGGAGGATCAGGCCGTCGGCGACGCGGCCGGTCATCGCCAGGGCCATCGGGCCGTAGCCGGCGACCCAGACGGGCAGGTCCCAGCCCTTCGTCCAGGGGAAGTGGAGGTCCGTGCCCTCGTACGCGATCGTCTCGCCGGCGACGAGGGCCTGGATGACCCGGATCGCCTCCTCGAGGGTCGCCATCGTCGTGGGCGGCTTGCCGAGCACGCGCCGGGCCGAGTCCCCGCGGCCGATCCCGAGGTCCATTCGACCATCGCTCAACTCGTCGAGGGTTGCGAGCGACGACGCGGTGACGCTCGGCTCGCGCGTCCCCGGGTTCGTGACGCAGGTCCCGAGTCGGAGGTGGTCGGTCGCCTCCGCCATCAGTGTGAGGAGCGGATACGGGTCGCGCCACAGGACGTGCGAGTCGAACAACCAGCCATACATGAACCCGGCCGCCTCGGCCTGCCGGGTCAGGGCGATCGTCCGCTCGATCGAGTTCTCGGGCTTGAGGGTGAATCCGAAGTCCATCGGGAGGTGGCCGTGTCTGTGTTCGTGCCTAGGGCCGGACGAGGTCGTCGTAGGCGTCCGGCCGGCGATCCCGGTAGAACTGCCACGTCTGGCGAACCTCGGTGATCTTGTCGAGGTCCATGTCGCGGACGATCAGCTCCTCGTCGTGGGCCGAGCCAAGCTCGCCGATGAACTGGCCGCGCGGGTCGACGAAGTAGCTCTGGCCGTAGAAGTCGTCATCGCCGATGTCGGCCTCGATGCCAACCCGGTTGATCGTGCCGACGAAGTAGCCATTGGCAACGGCGTGCGAGACCTGCTCGATCCGCCACAGGTACTCGGACAGGCCACGGGACGTCGCCGACGGGATCATCACGATCTCGGCGCCGTTCAGGCCGAGTGCCCGCGCCCCCTCCGGGAAATGCCGGTCGTAGCAGATGTACACGCCGACCTTGCCGACGGCGGTCTCGAAGACGGGGTAGCCGAGGTTCCCGGGCCGGAAGTAGAACTTCTCCCAGAAGCCCTTCACGTGCGGGATGTGGGTCTTGCGGTACTTGCCGAGGTACTTGCCGTCAGCGTCGATGACGGCCGCGGTGTTGTAGTAGATGCCCGAGGCCGTCTCGTCCTCCTCGTACATCGGCACGACGAGGACCATGCCCGTCTGTTTCGCGAGGTCCTGCATCCGCTTCGTCGTGGGGCCGTCCGGGATCAGCTCGGTGTAGCTGTAGTACTGGGCGTCCTGGACCTGGCAGAAATACGGTCCGTAGAACAGCTCCTGGAAGAGCATGACCTGGGCGCCCTGCTTCGCGGCGTCGTGGGCGGCCGCCTCGTGCTTCTGGATCATCGACTCCTTGTCGCCGGTCCAGGTCGCCTGCAGGAGTGCCCCTCGAACGTTCCTCGGCATCTCGAAACCTCGCATCGTGGGACGCGGACATGTCTTGAAGAAGAGCGAGCGTACACCCGCCGCACGGGCCGCCAGGGTCGCGCCTCCCGATCGTATTCCAGATCGCCGACGACCCTCCTGGCAATACGCAAACCTCTAGACACGAACCACCAAGAAGGCCATACTTCATCGGTATGTCGCCAGAACCGTCCAACGTCAAGGCTCGTCTCAGGGTGGGCCAGGCGGCCGAGATGCTCGGCGTTTCCGTGGAGACCCTCCGCCGCTGGGAGTCAGAGGGTCGCCTGCACATGGCTCGGTCGGACGGCGGCCAGCGACTCGTCGAGATCGAGGACGTCGCGCGGCTTCGCGATGAGCGTCGACGATCGTCGACGGATCGCCCCATCGTCGCCCAATCCGCCCGCAACCGGTTCGCGGGCATCGTGACCCGGGTCGAGGTCGACCGCGTCGCGGCCGTCGTCGAGGTCCTGGCCGGGCCGCATCGCCTGGTCAGTCTCATGACCGCCGAGGCGGTCAGGGAGCTGGACCTCAAGGTCGGTGACGAGGCCGTCTGCATCGTCAAGGCGACGAACGTGATCGTCGAGATCCCATCGAAGGAGACACGATCGTGAAGGTCCGGCTGAGCGCGCTGATCGCCGTGCTCGCGATGGCCGCCGGGGCGTGTTCGGGGGGCGCGTCCCCGGCGGTCTCCAGCGCGCCCACGAGCCTGACGATCTACGGAGCAGCATCCCTGAAGGCCGCGCTCGCCAAGGTCAAGACCACCTACGAGGCGGCGAATCCCGGAACCACGCTCACGATCTCGACGGATTCGTCGTCGGCCCTCGAGGCGAAGATCGAGCAGGGCGCGCCGGCTGACGTGTTCCTCTCCGCCGACACGACCAATCCGCAGAAGCTCGTGGACAAGGCGCTCGCGGCCGGGTCAGTCGTCCGTTTCGCGGGCAATCTCCTGACCGTCATCGTGCCCGTCGCCAATCCGGCCGGGATCCAGAGCCCGGCCGACCTGGCCCGGAGCGGGGTCAAGGTCATCGCGGCCGGTGACACCGTCCCGATCACGAAGTACGCGACGCTCCTCGTGACGAACCTCGCCAAGGAGGCCGGGTACCCAGCGGACTTCGCCACCAAATATGCCGCGAACGTTCGATCGAAGGAGGACAACGTCGCCGCGGTCGTCGCGAAGATCGAGCTCGGCGAGGGCGACGCGGCGATCGTCTACCTGACGGATGCAAACACCTCGACCAAGGTCACGACGATCACCGTGCCGCCAGCGGCCAACGTTCCCGCGACCTACGGCGGCGTCGTCGTGAAGGCATCCGCACATGGGACGGCGGCCGCCGCCTTTCTGGCGTGGCTGGCGGGACCCGACGGCCAGGCGATCCTCGGGTCCCTCGGCTTCCTCGCACCGTCCTGAGCACGCCCGGAGTCGTGGCCGAGCCGCAGGCGCCTCGACTCGACCAGCGCAGCCCTCCCGGCGCCGGTCGCCCCGGCCGGGGAGGTCGGCCCCTCGTCGCGATCGCCTATCTGGCGGCCCTGGCCCTCGGGCTTCCGGTAGCCGGGCTCGTCATTCGCGCGGTTGCCGACGGCTCGCTGGGGATCGCGCTCGGGACCCGGGTCGTCATCGATGCCCTCGTCCTGAGCCTCGTGACCACGGCCGCGAGCCTCGTGCTCACGGTCACCTTCGGCACGCCGCTCGCGCTCGCGCTCGCACGGCGACGGTTCCGCGGCTCGTCGATCGTCGAGACCGTCGTGGACCTGCCGATCGTGCTGCCGCCGTCGGTCGCCGGCCTGGCGCTCCTCCTGCTGCTCGGACGACGGGGCGTGCTCGGTGGCGCCTTCGAGGCCTTCGGGATCGAGCTCCCGTTCACGACTGCAGCGGTCGTGATCGCCCAGACGTTTGTCTCGGCGCCGTTCTACATCCGCTCGGCGCGTGCCGGTTTCGCCGGCGTCGACCGCGATCTCGAGGATGCCGCCCGTACTGACGGGGCGACGGAGTCGCAGCTCTTCCGAGCCATCACGGTCCCGCTTGCCGGTGCCGCGCTCGCCGCGGGCCTGGTCATGTGCTGGGCCCGCTCGCTCGGTGAGTTCGGGGCCACGATCATGTTCGCCGGCAACGTCGAGGGCCAGACCCAGACCCTGCCGCTCGTCGTCTACGGGGAGTTCCAGGGCGGCAATCTCGACGGCTCGATCGCGGCGGCCGCGATCCTCGTCGTGGCCGCGGTCGGGGTGCTCGTGGCCGTGCGGGCGCTCCATTGGACGCGGGCTCTCGATGTTCGGGGCGCCGGGTAGGATCCTTACCGGCGGCTTACTTCGGCCGCGACGACGACGACGGAACCGCCGAGGCGGAGCGGCTACGGTTCGGGCTCGGCCGGGCAACCGGCGAGATCCATTCCGCTGGAGGCGTCACGATGCTCACCCGACGACGATCCCATCGCCTGCTCCTCCTCGGGGCACCCTTTGCGGCTGCGCTCCTCATTCCGGCAACCGCGCTCGCGGCGACGTTCACCGGAACCTCGGGTCCCGATCACATCGTCGGGACCGCCAGCGCCGACGTCATCTCGGGTCTCGCGGGCAACGACGTCCTCGAGGGCCTGGGTGGCCCGGACGTCATCTACGGCGGCGGGGACAACGACGCGATCGCCGGCGGCGATGGCAACGACGTCCTGTACGGCGGCGACGGCAACGACCGCATCTCCGGCGGCTGGGGCGGCGACACGATCTCCGGTGGCAATGGCGCGGACACCGTCTGGGGCAGCCCGGGCAACGACGTCATCTATGGCGGCAGCGGCAACGACATCCTGTACGGCGGCGACCAGGCGGACGTGATCGTCGGGGGCGCGGGCCACGACTTCGTCTACGGCGGCTCCGGCAACGACATCATCCGGGTCGGTGGGGACAGGACGTCGGACGCGGTCCACTGCGGCCCCGGCTGGGACGTCGCCTACCTCGGCCGCTACGACATCGCCGACAGCTCGTGCGAACGGGTCGTGCGCACGCTCGAGCCCTGACCCGGCGGCTCTGAACGGAATTCGGCAGGTGCCGGCCACGAGGACGTGGCCGGCACCGTTCCGTACCCTCGCGGCGTGGTCTAATGGACTCTCGATCCAGTGACCTGCGAGGGTGAAGAGATGACCGTCGAGACCACGAAGGCCGGGCTGACCAGCGAAGAGATCGTCGCCCTCAGCCGCAAGCACACGATCTTCTCGTGGTCCATCCAGGGGGCCCTCGATCCGATCGCGATCGACCACGCCGAGGGCGTCTACCTGTACACCCCGGAAGGCCGTCGGATCCTTGACTTCAACAGCCAGCTGATGTCGGTGAACATCGGCCATGGCGATCGGCGCGTGATCGACGCGATCAACGAGCAGGCGTCGAAGCTGCAGTACGTCCAGCCGGCCTTCGCGACCGAGATCCGCGCCCGCCTCGGCGCGAAGCTCGCCGAGATCCTGCCCGGCGACATGGACAAGGTCTTCTTCACCCTCGGCGGCGCCG
>DAINSJ010000033.1:270-13037 GCA_036741375.1 Candidatus Limnocylindrales bacterium | reverse complement strand
CTGCTCGACTCCGACAAATCCGGCACCCCGCCAAGCGCGGTCGGGACGAATCCCATTCGCAGGCGAATACGGAGGCACCGGCCGCCTATGCGTGCGGCTCGGTGAGGGCCCGACGAATGTCCGCTCCGAGCTGTTTGATTAGGGCCAAGGCAGGCTCGCGGGCAGCCGGCTCGAACGCGCGCCGGCCGCCGGAGGCGCGGACCGCGAGGGCCTCGTCGATGACCCATCGGGCCTCGGGCATCCGGTCCGCGACCCACGAGGCGGAATTCTGCTTCGAGGTGATCGCGCCGTCGTCGAGGGCCCGAAGGACGCGGCACAGCGTGAGGAGCGTGTAGGCAACCAGTCCGGACCGCTGATCGGTGTCCACCCGCCGGACGATCCGCTCAGCGTCGCGGGCGACCGCCTCCACGAACTCGCTTCGCTCGATCGGCGGGATCACATCGCCGACCGGGGGCCCAACCAGCGGCCTGTCCGCGTAGCGCACGAGGTACCAGGTCTGCAGCCAGCCACCGGCGTCGTCGTAGAGCTGGAGCGCGTCCTCGTGGCTGATCGACGCGACCGCCCCGCCCTTTCGGAACGTCGCGAGCGTCGTCCGACCGATATAGGCGATGTCGAGGCGATCCGCCCAGTCGGGGTGGCGCGACGCCAAGCGGTCGTGGAGGGTCCCGATCCGCGAAAGGTCGAGCAGCCGGGCGTCCGACTCGACCAAGACGAGCACATCGAGGTCGCTGAGCGCCGGGTCGAACCCGCCCGTGATCGCCGAGCCGTAGAGGTAGACACCAACGAGCTCGGGTCCGAGGGTCGACCGCAGGTCGTCGATGAACGGCCCGACGATCGCCTCGAGCTCGAATGGAATCCCTGCCATCCCGCCAGTGTGGAACCTCGGTGCCTTGCGGATGTCGCAACGACGAGTCAGTTCGATGGAACCGCCACGGCATTGGCAATGGCCGCGAGCTCGTCGACGGTTAGGCTCGCGTCGTAGGTGATGAGGGCGAATTCGTCGCCGTTGAGCCGCCAAAACACGTTCAGGCCTTCCTCAGTCCCTGATTCGCGGTGCACGGGGACGGACTGGCCGTGGATCTTGACGACCCCAATTGTCTCGCCTGCCGGATGGTCGATCCCGCCGCCGAAGGCCTCGCCCGGTCAGCATCGCGGCGGCGCTGGTCGCCGCCGTCTGCATGCTGTTCCTGCGCGAGGTCCCGATGCGGGAGACGTTCGAGATGGCCGGCGACGCCGAGGGGGCCGCCCCGGCGGTGTCCTAGGCGTTCGCCGCCTGCCGCTATCGTCCCTGCGTGCAGATCTCCCGGGACGTCGCACGGCGGTTCCTGCTCGGTCGCGAGGGGCTCTGGCCCGGCCGCCGCTGGCGCGGCATCCGCGGCACGGAGCAGGCGATGCGGGCGATGGAGCACCTCCAGCTCGACCCGCTGCAGGTCATCGCCCGGGCCCAGGACCTCGCGCTCCAAAGCCGGGTCATCGACTACCGCCGGGACGACTGGGCGCGCCTCACGTACGAGCAGCGCCGCTTCTTCGAGTGGGGCGGCTGGCTGGCGGTCCGACCGATCGACGAGCTGCCGTATTACCGGGTCGTCATGCGCCGCGAGCGGACCCATGGCCGGATGTGGCCCTACATGCAGGAGCACGGCGGGGCGGTCGAAGAGGTGCGGCAGCTGCTTCGGGAGCGCGGCGAGATGACGAATCGCGACTTCGCAATGGCCGAGCGGAAGCGCGTGGACAGCTATCGCGGTCGGAAGGACAGCGCGATCGCGCTCTACTACCTGTGGCGCACTGGCGAGGCGATGGTCAAGCGCCGGAGCCCGACGTTCGAGCGGGTCTACGCGCCTTCCGAGGCCGTCGCCCCGGCGAGCCTTCTCGACGAGGCGGATGAGGCCGAAGCGGACGACTTCCTGCTCCTGAAGGCGATCCGAGCGGCCGGGTTCTCGCGCCTGCTCGGCGCCCGATGGACCCTCGAGCGCGACATCTCCCCGGCCGAGGTCAAGGCCTGGCGAGAGCGGATGATCGCGGACGGGACGCTGATCGAGCTCGAGATCGAGGGCCTGAAACAGCGACACGTGGCCGTCGCGTCCGACGGCCCGGCCCTCGAGGCGCTCGCCGCAGGACGGGTCCCCCGTGGCTGGAAGCCGCTCGAGACGACGACCAGCGACGAGGCGACGTTCCTCTCGCCGCTCGATCCGGTCATCGCCGACCGAGATCGGACGAGGGCGCTCTTCGAGTTCGACTACAAGTGGGAGGTCTACGACAAGGTCGAGAAGCGGAGGTTCGGCTACTACGTGCTGCCGATCCTCTGGGGCGACAGGCTCGTCGGCCGCTTCGACGCGAAGGTCGATCGAGCGTCGACGACGCTCGCGATCCTCGGCCTCTGGCTTGAGGACGATGCGCTCGTGGCCGATGCGGCATTCGCCGGCGCCCTCCGGCGCGGCATGCAGCGATTCGTCGCGTTCCTCGGGGCGACCGTGCTCGACGCCCGAGCCGTCGACCCGCGGCTAGAGTTGTCGCTCTGATGGATGGTCGGGTCATCATCGGGATCGTCGTTGGGATCGCGGCCTTGTGGGTCGCGGTGCTCGTGCTCTTCTGGCTGTTCCGCCCCAAGGGCGTGGCCGTCCGGGAGGTGCTCGCCATCGTGCCCGATGTGCTGCGTCTCCTGCGGTCCCTGATCGGCGACCGGTCGGCGCCCCTCGATGTGCGTGTCGTGCTCGTGGGCCTGGTCGCCTGGATCATCTCGCCGATCGACCTGATCCCGGAGTTCATCCCCGTTCTTGGACCGATCGACGACATCGTCGTCGCGGTCGTGGCGATGCGGTTCGTCCGACGCCGGATGGGCGTCGAGGATCTGCGCCGGCGCTGGTCGGGCTCGCCGGACGGCTTCGAGCTCCTGCTCCGCGTCATCGGGGCTGGCTGAGCCGCCCGCAGGGGCGGATCCGATGGCGAATTCCACCCGCGCGTTCGTCCTGCGCCACACGCGGGTCCGCCCCGTCCCGGGGCTCGAAGAGATCCGGCTGCACCTCGCGCATGAGGTCCTGCCCCTGTGGCACGCGCTCCAAGTCGAGACCGGCGATCCTGAAGCGGCGCTCCCGTACTGGGCGTTCGCCTGGGGCGGCGGGCTCGCGATCTCGCGCTACCTGCACGAGCATCCCGAGGCCGTCGCCGGCCGGCGTGTGTTCGACCTCGCGTCCGGATCCGGGCTGTGCGCGATCGCCGCGATGCGGGCCGGTGCGACGACGGCCACCGGCGTCGACGTTGACCCATTCTCGGCCGCCGCCATCGAGCTCAACGCTCGAGCGAACCGCGTCCGCGTCTCGGCGATCCACGCGGACGTCCTCGACGAAGAGCCACCCGACGCCGACGTGATCCTCGCCGGCGACACCTGGTACGCGGCGCGCCTGGCCGAGCGGGTCCTGCCGTGGCTCAGGCGCGCGCGGGACGCCGGGCTCGACGTCCTCGTCGGCGACCCGGGCCGGCGCTATCTCCCTACCGACGACCTCGTCGAGCTCGCGAGCTACGACGTCCGAACGACCACCGAGCTCGAGGATCTCGAGCTCAAGCGCGCCAGCGTCTACCGCCTCGCCTGAAGGCCCGTCAGGGAGCCGTCACGCGCGCCGCTGGTCTTCCTTCCAGAGTGTCGAGTCCGGCTGGCCTCGGCTGGGACAGGGAGTTGAGCGCGCGCCCATACTCGAGTCCTCGCGCTGGTCGACGTCCAAGCCCACAGAATCAGGCGCGCCCCATCAGCTCCGGGCCCTGTTCGATGATCGAGGTGACGACGATGCTCTCCGAGTTCCTGGCCGTCACGACGCTGGTGGTGACGGACGTCGACCAGGCAAAGCCGTTCTACCAGGAACAGCTTGGACTGACGCTCCTCGACGAGACCCCGGCAGGCCTTCGGTTCGGCGCCGGGAAAGGGTCGCAGCTGACGATCCGGCGAGGGCAGCCCCCTGCCAGTGGCCAGACGGTGATGCATTTCGAGGTCGATGACATCGAAGCTGTCGTCCGGGATCTCACCTCGCGCGGTGTCACCTTCGAGGAGTACGAAACACCGAAGACCGTCAACTTCATCGCCCAGTTCGGTCCGGTCCGGGGCGCGTGGTTCAAGGACCCGGCCGGCAACGTGCTCGGTCTGCGCGAGGGGCCAGCCCCCGCCGCCGGCTAGGGTCGCCGCGCCGGTCGCCGGAGCGGTCCGCACGACGTCAATCCCACGACACGCTCGCGGGCGAGGTTCCGGCCAATGGAAAGTTGAGCGCCTCGGCCTCGATGGCGTCGCGGACACGAGCCGGTAGTGTCCCGAACGGGTGGATCGTCACCTTGCGCTGCCGGCGCTGCCAGCCGCCGACGATCTCGCCATCGACGAGGATCGCGCCCGGGATGTAGCCCTTTCCCTGTCCGGTTCGCGGCAACACCCGCTGGCGGAGCGCGTCGTCCAGGACGAGCAGCTCGTCGTCGAGCTTCGTGAACGCATCGTCGTACGGCAGCAGCCGGACGCCTGACACCGGCTCCGCCCGTTCGAGCGCGTCGATGTCGGCGGCGAGCATGAACCGCCGCCCGGTCAGGCCATCGACCTGGACCTCCGCAAGCTCGCGCTCGATCGCTTTCCACGTCTCGGACGCTTCGCGTGGACGCACGCCGGTCCACAGCGCGAGGGCCGGCTTCGTCGTCGGCCCGAACCAATGCAGGAAACGGCGCGCGAGCTCGCGACGGGCATCCTCCGCATCGATGTCCGGTCGCTCGACGGGGATGAGCCAGCTGTTGCTCGCGTCCCAGCGGATGTGAACGCGTCCGGTCAGGCCGGAGAAGCGGATCGCTGTCGGGTTCCCGTGCCCGAGGAGCCTGGAGACCTCGCCGCCCTTGAGCGTCCGACCATCGGTCACGCGGTGGATGTCGTCTGCGAGCCGCTCGATCTCACCCGCGCGCTCGGGATCGCGCGGGTACGACCCTAACGTGAAGATCCCGGCGTCCTCGCGCGGCACGATGTAGTCGGCGCCGCCCCGGAACCAGATCTGTGCGACCGACGGGTCCTCCCAGGCGTCCGGCTTCGTGCCCGTGACCCGCGCGTGGAGGGAGATCACGCCCGCGCGCGGCACGGAATCCTGCAGCCCGCCCCAGGCAGCCTTCGCGAACGACCCGGCCGGCAGCTTCGTGTCGAGATAGCTCACCCGAGCCCGGTAGCGCAGGACCTGGACGCGGCTGACTCGAACGGATCCGGGAGGGCTCACCCGATCAGTGTGGGTCCGCGCCGGTGCGGACGGCTACCCTGACAACGCATGGCACTCGTCATTGCGGCACTGCCCGCGTTCCTGGCCTCGATCGTCGAGTTCGTCGAGGCCCTCACGATCGTGCTCGCCGTCGGGGTCACCCGCCAATGGCGGTCGACGCTCATCGGCGTGGCCGCGGCGGTTGGCGTGCTCGTCCTGATCACGGTCGTCTTCGGCTCCGCGATCGTGCTGCTCGTGCCGATCGGCACGCTGCGACTGGTGGTCGGCGGGTTCCTCGTGATCTACGGCCTGCAGTGGCTGGTCAAGGCCATCCTCCGGGCGGCCGGCGCCAAGGCGAAGCACGACGAGGCGTCCATCTACGAGGCCGAGCTCGTCGCGATGCGCGAGGAGCCGCCCGCCTCGGCGACCGGCATGGACTGGATCAGCTTCACGGTCGCGTTCAAGGGCGTCCTGCTGGAGGGTCTCGAGGTCGCCTTCATCGTCGTGACCTTCGGCGCCTCGGCCGGCCAGCTCGGGCCGGCTGCCCTGGGAGCGGCCGTCGCGGGGGTCCTCGTGGTCCTTGTCGGAATCGCGGTCCACGAGCCCCTGACGCAGGTCCCGGAGAACGGCTTGAAGTTCGTGGTCGGGCTGATGCTGACGACCTTCGGGGTGTTCTGGGCGGGTGAAGGGGTCGGCATCGAGTGGATCGCCAGCGACGCGACACTTGTCGGCCTGTTCGCGATCTTCGCGGCCGCTTCGATCGCCGGGGTCTGGGCCGTCGGCCGTCGCCTGTCATCGACGACGACCGCGGCCGGCCGGGTCACGGAGCGCGCCTGATGCGCTACCTCAGCTCCTTCGGGGCGTTCTGGTACGGCTTCCTCGTCGGCGATCGCCCGGAGCTCTTCCTCGGGTCCATCGGCGTACTGGCGGTGGTCTGGTTCGCGATCGAGATGGGCCTGGACTCGACCCTGGCGGGTGGCCTGCTGGCCGTCCTGATCCTGCTGCTGGGCGCCTTCAGCCTCCGGTTCGCGACTCGTCCGCGACAGTGACGCCCCGGTGAACGCCACGGGTCGACAGCCGATCCCGACCACGGCCGACGGGGTCGCCGTCAGCCCATCGACCGTCGCCGGCGCCGACGAGATCCTGACCGAGGCCGCGCTGGCCTTCGTGGCCGAACTCCAGCGCCGCTTCGGGCCTGAGCGCAAGGCGATTCTCGACGCCCGACGAGGTCGCCAGGCCGAGCTCGACGCCGGCCTCCTCCCCGACTTCCCGACCGCGACCGCGGCGATCCGGGCGGCCGACTGGACCGTCGCCGGAGCGCCGGCGGATCTCGACGATCGGCGGGTCGAGATCACGGGCCCGGCCGAGCCGAAGATGATGATCAACGCCCTGAACTCTGGTGCCCGGATCTTCATGGCCGACCTCGAGGACTCTCTGTCGCCAACCTGGGCAAACGTGGTCGGCGGGCAGGTTGCGATCCGGGCAGCGGTTCGGCGCGAGCTGACGTTCGACAGCCCCGAGGGCAAGGCCTACCGCCTCAAGGAGCCGCTCGCGACGCTGGTCCTGCGGCCGCGGGGATGGCACCTCGTGGAACGGCACCTGCTGGTCGATGGCCTGCCGGTTTCGGCGAGCTTGTTCGATTTCGGCCTGTTCCTGTTCCACAACGGGCAGGAGCTGCTCCGGCGCGGCAGCGGCCCCTATCTCTATCTCCCCAAGCTCGAGGGCCGCGCCGAGGCTCGGCTCTGGAACGAGGTCTTCCTCCACGGCCAGGCCGCCCTCGGAATCCCGACCGGTTCGATCCGGGCGACCGTCCTCATCGAGACGATCCTCGCCGCCTTCGAGATGGACGAGATCCTCTACGAGCTCCGGGAGCATGCAGCCGGCCTCAATGCCGGCCGCTGGGACTACCTCTTCAGCTGCATCAAGAAGTTCCGCGGCCCAACGACCCCTGTCCTGCCCGACCGGGCCCAGCTGACGATGGCGACGCCGTTCATGCGGGCCTACGCGCAGCTTCTCGTCAAGACGTGCCATCGCCGCGGCGCTCACGCGATCGGTGGCATGGCGGCGTTCATCCCGTCGCGCCGCGATGAGGCGGTCAACGCGACAGCGATGACCAAGGTGCGGGAGGACAAGGAACGGGAATCCGGAGACGGATTCGACGGGACGTGGGTCGCCCACCCTGACCTCGTCCCGCTCGCGACCGAGATCTTCGATGCGGTCCTCGGCTCGGCGCCCAATCAGAAGCGCCGTCTCCGCGAGGACGTGTCCGTGTCGGCCGACGAGCTGCTCGATCTCCGGGTCCCCGGTGGGAAGGTCACGGAGGCGGGCGTGCGGCTCAACATCAGCGTGGCCCTGCAGTACCTCGAAGCGTGGCTGGGCGGCGACGGCGCCGCCGCGATCAACAACCTCATGGAGGATGCCGCGACCGCGGAAATCTCCCGATCGCAGCTCTGGCAGTGGCGAACCGCCGGCGTGACGCTCGAGGACGGCTCGATGTTCGACGCCGACCGCTACACCTCGATCCGCGGGCAGGAGTTGACGGCCCTCGAAGGCGCCGTCGAAGGCGTTGCCGGAGGCAGCATCCATCTCGGGGCGGCCGCCGACCTGCTCGACCGGCTCGTCCTCGACGACGACTTCGCGGAGTTCCTGACGCTCGGGGCCTACAACCTGCTCGACTGAGGGGCGCGATGGACCTGCTGCTCGCGGGACGAACGGCTCAGAAGACCTCGTCGCGGGCCATCGAGGCGAATTCCGCGGTTCGACGGCTGAGCTCATCGGCGGTGAGCGTGCCGCGCTCGACAAGCAGCGTCTCGAAGGCGTGGAGCCAGCTCTCGTAGTACTGCTCGTCCGGGTCTCGCGCGACCTCGGCGACGAGGTGGGTGCGGAAGGCGTCCCAGTCATAGGCGCCCGCGCGGTTCAACGCGACGGCCATCCCGAACGCTCGGCTTTCCGCCGGGGAGTCGAAGACGAGCTCGCCATTCCTGCGCGGGAGGCCGTCGAGATCGGCGATCCGGCGATCGATCTCCGTCACACCCCGCCGCCCGCGACCCCAGACCGCGTCGGGCCCGCGGCGTTCGCGACACCGATCATGCTGTCCCGGGTGGCCAGCGTGGCGAGGCGCTCCTCGCTCCAGCCGTCGGTCCCGGCCGGTCGCTCCGGGAGGACCATGTACCGGACGTCCGAGCTCGAATCCCAGACGCGGACCTCGACGTCGGTCGAAAGGTCGAGGCCCATCTCGTGCAGGACAGCGCGCGGTTCGATCACGACGCGAGACCGGTACGGCGCGGACTTGTACCAGGTCGGCGGGAGCCCGAGGACCATCCACGGGTAGCACGAGCAGAGCGTGCAGACGATGACGTTGTGAACGTCCGGCGAGTTCTCGACGACGACGAGCTCTTCGACCTGGTGCTCTGTGATCCCGAGCTCGGTCAGGGCGCTCTTCGGCGCCGCCAGCAGCCGCTCCTTGAACGCAGGATCGATCCAGGCCCGGGCCACGGCGCGGGCGCCGAGCATCGGCCCGATGTCGTGCTCGAACGCGTCGACGATCTTGTCGATCGACGCCGATGTCAGGACGCCCTTCTCAACGAGGAGGGACTCCAGCGCCTTCGCCCGCGCTTCGAAGTCCGAGGGGGGATGGGGATGGTGCTCGCCGCCGCTGCTCATGGGGCTCCCTCGAGATAGCTCTGTGAGAGATCAATCCGGACGGTCGTATGAGGCTCAGCTTCGTCGCCCCACAGCTCCCGTGCATCGAAACGGACGGTGTAGACGGGCTCCCAGTCGAGGCCTTGATGGTGGGCGTTCGTGTCGGGCAGCTTGTACGGCCCGTGGACCGAGTCCACGATCCCGCGGCGGGCGCGCGCGTAGCGCGGCAGCCGAGTGTGACCCAGCGGGTTGATGTTGCGGGTCATGACCGCATCCCCAGCCTTGAATGCCGGCTCCGGGCGTTGCTCAGCCAACGTCTCGTCGGGGACGATTGCGCCGGTCTCGCGCGCGATCAGCTCGAGGGCTGAGAGCCAACTCTGGTAGTACGTGCTTCCGAGGTAGTCAATCGGTGACTGCCGTTCGCGGGCATGTCGAAACTGATCGAGGTTGAACAGGCCCGCCGCGCGCATGCCGCGCATGAGGCCGTAGACGCGACCCTCCCAGGGCTCGTGGAAGACGGGCTCATCCGCCTCGACGACCACCGCGCCGTGGCCGTGCGTGCCGCCCATGTCGTGGACTCCGTTCACCGGCCGAGCATACCGCTCATCCGCCCGCAGGCGGGATGTTCTGGTCGCCGCCGCTCAGCCACGAGGCGAACTCCTCGATCCAGGTCGGTCGGCGGTCGATCGGGTTACGCGCCGCCCCGCTCGATCGCTTCCATGAAGGCGTCCGTCGACCACGGTCGGCCCATGAACTCCGCGTGGCCGGCGAGCGGGTCTCGGGTCCAGGGTGCCTCGAGGATCGCTCGCCGGTACGCCATGCCGAGCGCCGGTGAAGTCATGCCTTCCTGCTCGAACCGCGACATCAGGTCGTCACGCAGGATCGTGTCCCAGACGAACCCGTAGGTCGCGCAGTCGTAGCCGATGATGAGCTGCGGGTAGGTCGCCTGTTCGCAGGTTCCCTCGGGGATCGGCGTCCCTCGCATCGACCAGCTCCGACGGGTGGCTACGTCGATCGTCATAGGCTCCTCGCCATGGAGGAGCACGTCGACGCGGGCCATCGAGAGCCAGCGGACCATCCGCACGGCAGTGTTCAGTGACGCGAGTGGCTGAAGCGGCTCGAGGATGTCCGCCGGGATTGGTTCACCGGTGAGGTGATGCCGGCCGAAGTGCGCCATCACCTCGGGGTGCCGGCCCCACGCGCCGAGGAAGAGCGACGGCCCCTCGACCCAGTCCGACTGGATCCAGGCCTCGCCGCGCTGGAGCGCGAACCGGCTCTGGGCCAGCCCGAAATCGAGGATGTGGCCGTATTCATGGAACAGCGTGTCGACGTCGTCGAAGGCGATCAGCGACGGGCCGTGGCTCGGTTCGGGCGCGCTGGCCATGAGCGCAAGCGTTGGGGGACGGTCGAGACCTGCTGCACCGCGCAGGCCCGGGTCGAGGAGCTCCGCGAAGGGATTTCCGGCCTTGCCCTCGCGGACGTACGGGTCGAAGAACGTCCTCGCGAGGACCTCGCCCGAGTCACGGTCCTCGAGGTCGAAGGCCCTGACATCCGGATGCCAGCCCGTTCTCTCGGGATGCTCGACGAGCCGGACGCCGAAGACCGATTCGCTCAGGTCGGCCAGCCCCCGAACCACGCCCTCGAGCTCGAGGTAGGCCCTCAGCTGCTCGAGATCGGCCCCGGCCGCGCCGCGCTGGGCGGCGTCCGCGTATCGCCAGTCCCAATCTTCGACGACGAGGTCGGGTGACGCGCCGGGCTCCGAGAGCAGGAGCCCGCGCATGGCCTCGAGCTCAGCCTGGGCGAACGGTGCGATCTGGGCGGCCGTGTCGTCGATGAACCGTTCGATCGACTTCGCGTCGGCAGCCGCGAGGCTCTCAACCCGGAGCTCGAGCCAGGAGCGATAGCCCAGGAGCTGCGCGAGACGCCGTCGGACTGCGACCGCTTCGTCGAGGATCTCCCGGTTCGCCGGCATGCCGCGGTTGAGCCGCGCCCGGTTGACGCGCTCGCGAACGTCGCGCCGGTGCGCGCGCTCGATGACCGCATAGAACACGGCTTCATTGATCGGGACGTCGTAGGTCCCCGGTGCGCTCCCGGGACCGAGCGTCGCCATGACCGTCTCTGGGACGCCGTCGAGCTCGTCCGCCGTGAGCTCGAGGTGAGCAACTTCCAGGAGGTTCGAGAGGAAGGCGCCCTGGAGCTCGATCAACCGATCGAAGAGTCGGCGAACCTCCTCGCGGGCCTCCGGCGGGAGCCCGGCTCCGGCCTGTCGCACGTCCGTCTGCCAACGACGAACGAGGGCGGCGGCATCCTCATCGAGCGTCGACAGCTCGGAGGTCGCCACGAAACGAGCGATCGCCGCTCCGAGGTCCTCCCGTTGCGCCAGCGCCGCTCGCCACTTCTCGATCTGTTCGTTCGCCGCGTCGGCAGCCTCCCGGACGTCCCGGTCCGGCGCGACCGACTTGAGGAATGCGCCCTGCCCGTACGCGACGTTGACCATACGCGCCGCGTCATCGAGCGCCCCGAAGAGCTCCTCGAACGTGCGTGCGTCCGCCTTGATGGCCGAGTCGATCCGGCGATTCGCCCGCTCGATCGCATCGCCCGTAAGTGCGCGGATCTCCTCGGGCGACCGGCTCGGCAGGTCGAGCTGATGCCTTCCCGTCTCAATCCCGGACGTCTCGGACTGGGCCTCGATCATTCGGCTCTCCTCTGACCCGCTGACGGACTCGCGCCAAAGAGAGTCGTCCGGCTGGATGGTGCGCTCCTGCTACCGACTCCGCACGACGCGAACCGCGTTGAAGACCGTGATCGCCCCGATGAGCCCGGTCCAGACCCAGCCGAACGCGCCGAGCTTCGGGATGGCCCAGAAGATCCCCGCGCGGCTGCCCAGCGAGCAGATCGGAGCTCGATCCCTTGACCTCGATTCTGTACCTGGCCCTCAGGACTGCTGTCGCTCGTCGGTTCCTCGGTCGACTGCGCTGGCCGCGGCCTGAGCATCTCGACCGTCTGAGCGCTGCCCAATTACGCGGTCACATCCGTGCGATCGGCCTCGAGGCACGCGCAGGCCGCGCTCGCGAAATATCGCGAATGACCATCCTCGACGCCGGACGCGCGTAGCCGCGGAGCGAGTCGGTCAGACGAGCTCGGTCGCGGTCAACGGGAGGTCGAGCAGCCGGTCGCCGCGCGCGATCCACAGGCTCACGCCCCGTCCGACGAGCTCGCCGACGAGGACTCGCTGGAGATCGGCGACACTCTCGATGGGCCGACCGTCGACCGCGACGATGAGATCGCCGGGTCGGACACCGGCCTTCGCCGCGGGCGTGCCATCGAGCAGCTGGACGACCTCGAGGGCCTTGCCGCGGCCGAGGTCGTGGGCGAGCGATGGCGGCAGCGGGCGGGTGCCGCCGACGACCCCGAGGTAGGCGCGACGGACCCGGCCGTCGTGCATGAGCGACCCGAGGATCGCCCGAGTCGAGGCATCGATCGGGACCGCCAGGCCCAGCCCGATCCCGGCCACGGCTGTGTTGATCCCGACGACGCGCCCGCGAGAGTCGGCGAGCGCGCCGCCGGAGTTGCCGGGATTGAGCGCCGCATCGGTCTGGATCACGTTCTCGACGAGCCGGCTTGACTTGCCGTCGCGCGTCGTCATCGATCTCCCCAGTGCGCTGACGACGCCAGCCGTCACCGTGCCGCCAAACCCGAGCGGATTGCCGATCGCGACGACGAGCTGGCCGACCTTGAGCTTGGCTGCGTCGCCGAGGCGTGCCGGCGTGAGGTCCCCGTCGGCGCGGAGAACCGCGAGGTCGGAGAGGGGATCGCGGCCCACGACGCGGAACTCGCGCTCGGAGCCGTCGACGAAGGCCGCGGAGCCGCGATCGGTGCCGGCGACGACGTGCGCGGACGTGACGAGGTAGCCGTCGGGCGTGA
>DAINSJ010000033.1:0-260 GCA_036741375.1 Candidatus Limnocylindrales bacterium | reverse complement strand
CCGCCCATCGGCCGGGTCACGCGAACGCTCGCGACCGACGGAATCAGCGTCTCGGCGACGGCGCTGACCGCCGCCGAGTACGCATCGAGCACGGCGACGTCGTCTTCGTCCGGCTCGGGCGAGCCGGCGTCTTCGAATGGCGTGCCCATCGGACGCTCTGCGATGGCCATCGGACTATGCCTCGCCGGTGGCCTCGCCGGCGCCAACGACGACGGTCCGCTCCTCGGTCCCTCGGACGATCTTGACCTCGAACGGCGTCG
>DAINSJ010000032.1:0-13071 GCA_036741375.1 Candidatus Limnocylindrales bacterium | reverse complement strand
CGGGATCAGCGCCGTGAAGACCGCCCGGCCGAGATCGGCCCCGAACATCATCTTCTTGCGGTCACCGCGGTCGGCGATGGCTCCCGCGATCGCGCCCAGCACGAAGTCCGCGCCGGTGCTGATCGCGCCGACGATCCCCATCACGAGGCCCGACCCGGTGAGCGCCAGGACGAGCAGGGGCATCGCGGTCGCGCTCACAGCATCGCCGACCGCCGAGACGCTCTGGCTGACGAGCAGCGTCGCGAAGTCGCGATTGCGGCTCAGCGGCTCTTCGCTGGGCGGTTCTGGGTGGTTGGCCGGCGCTGGGTGGCTGGACGGCGCTGGGTAGCTGGGCGGTTCCGAACTCTCCTCCACGTCTGGAAGGCTAGCCGACCCTAGACTTCAGATCGTGTTCGGGAAGAAGCGCAGCGACCGGCCCGAGAGCGAGGAGCGGCCGCATCCGTACAAACCCGGCTACGGCCACGCCAGCTATTGCCTGGCGCTCCTGCCGACGGGGCTCCACTGCGGCCGCAAGGAGGTCGACCCGATCCACATTGTCGACGAGCGCAATCCGCTGCGCCGCCGCGGGTAGCCGCCCGGCGCGCGGCCGCCACTCGCCCCCGGCGCGGCCGCCAAGATTGTGTCGGCGGGAACACAACCGGGACCGAATCCAGGCCGCCGCGATCGGAATCGCCGCTCCGACCCGCCAGATCGCGTGGATTTGTGTCAAGCGCACACGAGCGACACGATTTGGCGCCGTCCTCGCTGCCTGGACGACTGAATCGGTCTCGGTTGTGTCGAGGCGAGCACACGCAGCCTTACGGGTTGTCGGTGTGCCACGGGCTGATGCCGTCGGCGGCGACGAGCGGGTTGCGGAGCCGCTCGCTCTGGCAGTGGGGTCCTCGTGACGCCCGAGCGTCACCGCCCAGGCGTAGCCGCGGACTGAGTGCGCGAGGACGTAGCGGGGCAGGCGCCGATGCGCCCACGCCCAGGTCGCGTTCGAGACGGCGTCCTGCGGCACGGCCGCGTCGCCGATGCGGTGCGGCAGCTCGGGGAGGGACGTCACCGGGATAGCGAGGCGCACACGACGTGCTTCTCGAAGCGCTACGGCGCGATGTTGTGGTTCAGGTGGAAGATATTATCCGGATCCCACGCGCGCTTGAGCTCTGTCAACCGCGGGAGCTTCGCGTCGCCATAGATCGCCCGGGTCTCCTCGGGTCCGTGCTCGGCGATCTCGTTGACGTAGCGGCCTGTGACCGCGTCCGGCTCGACGATCGCCATGGCCTGCCGGGTCCATTCCACGAAGACCTCGTCTTCGGTGGGATCCTCCCAGCCGATGTCAGCGCTCACCTCGAAGCGGGCATCGCGTCCGGTGAAGGCCATCGCATCATCCGCCACGCGGCCGATCGCGCCACCCAGGGCCGTGACCGCGAACGAGCCCTCGCCGGGTGCCGCGGCAGCATGCTCAACGAGCCTGTCGATGGTCTCCGGGCGAACCTGGTCGGCGTAGCCACCCTTGATGTACGACCGATGGCCGAAGCCCATCGCCTCGTCGTTCGCGGCCTGGATCTCGAGGTACACGTGAGGCGCCGACGTGCTCGCGACCGGCTCCGGTCCCGTTCGGAGCGGGGCCAGGTCGCGTTCGACCGCACTCGGGTCACCGCTGTGGTTGTAGGAGATGATCGCGATGGGCTGGCCCGCGACGGACTCGGGATATTCCGATGCCGGCTCAGCGCGGCCGATGACGAAGATCAGACCGACCGCGTCTGGCGCAATCGCCGCGAAATCACGGAAGAGGGCCCATGCCTCGTGGACCTCCGAGGCCGGGTAGATCTGCATGCCGCGGTGCAGCGTCCCGCTGAACGGATGCAGGTCGAACTCGAACGCCGTGACGACGCCGAAGTTCGGACCCGCGCCACGGATGCCCCAGAAGAGGTCGGGCTCCTCGGCCTCACTGACGCGCACCATTCGACCATCGGCGGTGACGAGCTCGACCGCCCGAAGGCTGTCGAGCGTGAGGCCGAAGTTCCGCTGCAGCCGGCCCATCCCGCCGCCGAGGGTTAGTCCCGCAACCCCCGTGTGTCCGACGACGCCCACCGGGCAGACGAGGCCGTGCGCCTGGGCGGCCGTGTCGAGCTCGGCCAGGTGCGCGCCGCCGTTGGCGCGGGCGGTACGGCGCTCGGCGTCGACCGTGACGCCACGGAACTTCGAGAGGTCGATGACGAGGCCGCCTTCGCACGTCGAGTGGCCTGCTGCGCTGTGACCGCCGCCGCGGACCGCGATCTCGAGGTCGCGCTCTCGAGCGAACCGGATGGCCGTCGCGACGTCGTCGACGCTCGTCGGTCGGACGATGACAGCAGGGCGCCGGTCATAGACCGCGTTCCAGACGCGGCGGGCGTCGTCGTAGGCGTCATCTCCCGGCATGATGACGTCGCCGCCGAACGTCGAGCGCAGACGGTCGATGTGCTGGGATGCCGGCGCCGCAAGCGCATCAGCCATGACCGTCGGCCTCCTTTTCGTCGCGGTTGACAAGGGTCAGATTGTGGTCCGTAGGATGCGTCTCGTGCAACCCGGTTCGTGGCCCTCATCTACCCTTGCAACGTGGCCGTACATGTGCCTGAACGTCAGCGGCGGCATCTCGATCGTGCTGATCCCGACGGTGATCGCGACGATCGCGGGCGCGCCGAGGATGAACCGGACCGCCGGGCCGATCCCCGCGCCGACGGCCGGGGGTCTGGCTCGATGCTCGGTCGCCGCAGGCCCATGCGCGGTAGTCGCCACCGGAATTCGTCCGCCGCTGCGCATGAGCAGCAGGCAGACGACGAAAACCGCATCGGTGCCGGCATCGAACGCGAGCACCGCCGATGCTCCGACCGCAACGATCGGGCCTGCGCTCGCGACAAAGAGCTGCGTCGTGGTCAGAACGCCGAGGAGGTCGGCGATCGGGACGCTCGCGATCGCGATCCCGCGGATCAGGTTGTCCGCAGCGATCACCCGCCGTTTGTCGAACCGATCGAGGATGATGCCGGCCGCGATCCCACCGACGATCACCGGGGCCGTGTAGACCGCCGAGAGCCAGCCGATGTCGGCCGCCGTCCCGCCGCGCTCGATCACGAGCCAGACGAGCGCCACGAAGGACATCCCGTCGCCGAGCGCGGACACGGTCGCGCCGCCCCACAACAGGGCATAGTCGCGCTCGCGAAGCAGCTTCCAGTAGCGGTTCACCCATCGATGAGAACACACCGCGGGAAGTATTCGGTTGCGCCCCTAGGATGGCAGCGTGTCAACGTTGTCCGTGGTCGTTCTCGGTGCGGGCGTCAGCGGACTGGCTGCCGGCCTGGCGCTCGCACGTGCCGGCCACGAGGTCACGCTCGTGGAGCGGGACCAGGTCGTCGTCGGCGAGGCGCTCGATGCTCCCGACTGGACGCGCGGAGGGATTCCCCATTTTCTCCAGGCGCACGCCTTCACGTCCCGCGGCAGGTGCGAGCTACGAGCGATGTTTCCCGATGTCTATCGAGCGCTTCTCGATGCGGGCGCGGACGACATCGACCTTCGCCCGAAGCTGCATGGGGAGCTTCGATCAGGGGACGATGAGCTCGCGATCCTCGGTGTTCGCCGGCCGCTGATCGAGTGGGCGCTCCGGCGCGCGATCGTCGCGGAACCCGGCGTCATCATCGAATCCGGCGTCCGGGTCACGGGGCTTGACGGAACCCCGGGTGACGTTCCCAGGGTGACGGGCGTCCAGACGACGGCCGGCTCGATCCGGGCGGACGTCGTGGTCGATGCGATGGGCCGCCGGAGCCCCGTCCCGGGCTGGATCGACGCGCTCGGTGGCTCGCGAATGGCCGAGGAGTCCTCGGACTGTGGCGTCATCTACTACACCCGCTACTACCGGGTCCGCCCGGGCGCCTCGCTGCCCGATGGGCCATGGCTTCCGACGCCGCGGGCCGACCTCGGCTACGGGCTGTTCTCGAGCTTCCCCGGCGACAACGGCACCTTCGCCGGCCTCGTCGCGATTCCGCCGGGCGATCAGGACCTGAAGATCCTCCGCCACACGGCCGCCTTCGATGCGGCGACGGCGCTCATGCCCGCCCTTCATTCGTGGACGAACCCGGACACGTCGACGCCGTTCACCGACGTCCTGCCGATGGGCAGCCTGCAGAACACACTCCGGTCGTTCGTGGACGGCCGGCCGCCGACGATCGGGTTGATCTCGATCGGCGACGCGCTGTTCCACAGTGACCCGGTCTTCGCGCTCGGGTTGTCCTTCGGCCTCGTCCATGCCCGCGCCATGACCCTCGCGCTCGAGGAGCATGGCTCCGATCTGGAGGCGGCCGCGCTCGCGTTCGACGCATCGGTCCGAGAGTCGATGGAGGAGCGGTTCCGGAACGCCTCGGCCGTCGACGGCCTTCGCCTTCGAGCCTGGTCCGGCGAGCCCGTCGACATCGCGCATCGCGACGGCGGCGCCTATCCGCTCTTCGCGTTTGCGGCAGGCGGCGCGGCAGCACTCGTCGATGGCGAGATATTTCGCACGGTCGTCCGGCGCAGCTATTTCCTCGATCCGCTGTCCGTCCTGGACGATGACGTGGCCATGCAGGAGCGGATCGAACGTGTCTTCGGCGAGATCCGCGCCGCGCCCCGACCACGGCCTGGACCGACGCGCGACGAGCTCCTCGCGGCCGCGCACGCGGCAATGCCAACGTGACCCTGCCTCGCCCTCGTCGCCGCTAGATTCGGGAGGTGTCGGAGCCCACCGTCGCAGTCGAGGCCGTCCCGGAACCTGAGCCCGAGCCGCTCGGGAAGAACCGTGACTTCCGGGTCCTGCTGGTCAGCCAGGGCATCTCGGCGTTTGGTGACGCCGTCAACGGCACGGCGCTGCCGCTGCTCGTGCTGGCGCTGACCGGATCCGGCGTGGCGATGGGCATCGTCGGGGTGCTGCAGACGATCCCGGACTTCTTCTTCGGCATGTTCGCCGGGGCGCTCGCCGATCGAAGCGATCGCAAGCGGATGATGTTCGGGGCCGACCTCGGCCGGGCCCTCCTGACCGCCCTGATCCCGCTGTCGGTCCTCCTGCACGGCCCGACGATGGCGATCATCCTGATCGTCGCCGCGCCGCTGAGCACGCTTCGGTCACTGTTCCTGGCCGCGTACACGGCATCCGTGCCGACGCTGGTCGGTCGTCCGCAGCTGGCCCGCGCGAATGCGATCTTCGAGACCGTGTACTCGTCGGGCTACATCGTCGGCCCAGCTGTCGCGGGACTCCTGGCCACGATCATCGGCCCCGGCCCGACGCTCGGCATCGACGCCGTCTCGTTCGCGGCCTCATCGCTCGGGCTCTTTCTCGTCCACCGCCAGCTGCGCGCGCCCGTGGATCGTCCTAAGACCCGAATCCTCGACGACATCCGAGAGGGCATCCGCTTCATCCTCGGCCATGCCTTCCTTCGATCGGCGATCCTGCTCTGGGGGCTGAGCTCGATCGTGTCCGCGCCGGTCGTGGCCGCCCTCGCGTTCCGCATCACGCGCGACCTCGGGTTGCCACCCACGATCCTCGGGCTCGTCCTCACCGCGTTCGGGGTCGGGACCGTTGCCGGCTCGCTGGGCGCCACCCGGCTCGGCCGTCGAAGCAGCATCGGCGCGGTGATCCTGATCGGCCAGTTCGCGACGGGGGTCGCGCTCCTCGGGATCGCCCTTTCCGGCGCCGTGCCGGCGATGATCGCGTTCGCGTTTCTCGTCGGGCTCGCCCAGTCGACCGTCCTAGTGACGTACCTGACCGCCCGAACCGCCTACTCGCCCGACCACCTGCTTGGAAGGGTCGGGAGCACCGCCCGGGTCGTCTCGCTCGGCCTCCAGCCGCTCGGCATGCTTGCCGGCGGGGTCCTCATCGACGCAACGAGCGGCACGACGACGATCGGCGTCATGGGCGCGGTCCTCTGCGTGATCGCGATCGCCTTCGTGCCGGTGCGCGCACTGCGCCGGGCGACGCTCGCCGGCGCGCACACCGGAGGCTGACGGAGGGCCGATCAGTGGCCCATCTGGCCGTGGATGACGGCATGACCCAGACATCACGGTTCATCGGTCCACCCCGCCGCGTGCTCTTGGCCTGCGTCTCCCCAAATCGACGCGTGAGGTCGATTAGATCATGCCCTCGGACCGCGGTCGCCACAGTGGCTGACCGTGCCAGATGGCGGTGAGCACGATTCCGGGTCCGATGGCTTCCCGAGATGGTCGGCATCCGGGTAACGTCCGATCAATTGGTGATCTAACCGACCCAGTGGGTCGATCTGAGAAAACACGGGCCGTTGCGGCCGGCGACACCGTCCAGATCAGCCCTCGATTGCCGCGACGAGCGACCCGAGCGACGGAACGACGAGGACGGCGCCGGCGCCTTCAAGCACGTCGGAGGTCACCGCGGAGCCCGCCGTGACCCCGATCGGGATCATGCCCGCCGCGATCGCCGCAGCGATGTCCCAGGTGGAGTCGCCGACGTACCAGCAGCGGGTCGGGTCGACCTTGAGCTTCCTGGCACCCAGCAGCAGCAGGTCCGGTTCAGGCTTCGCATGATTGACGTGGCTGCCGTCGACGATCGTCGGCTCGTGCTCGAGGCCGAGGGCGTCGACCGACGTCCCGACCTGCTCCCTCCGGCTCGAGGTCGCGATGGCCCACGGGACGTTGGCCCGCTCCAGCGTTTCGACGAGCTCGCGCACGCCGGGCAGCGGGCGCGGGTCGCGATTCAGCGTCTCGTAGATCTCGCCGCAACGCTTGTCGATCGCCTCGGCGCGGTCATCATCGAGCGTCATGCCGGCGATCGCCGCGACCTCGCGGGCCAGGCGCTTCCCGTCGACCCCGATCAGCGGCCCGAGCCGGCGCCGGTCGACCGGGATGCCGGCCTCGTCGAACACGCGAGCCCAGGCCTCGATCCGGTCCTGAACGGTGTCCACGAGCGTGCCGTCGAGGTCGAACAGGACGGCGCCCGGGCGTGGAAGTCCGGTCGGGTCGGGCATCGCGTCATGATGCATTGACCGCACCCGCCGCGCCGATGTGGACGAACTGCCGCCACAGGATCACCACGAGCAGGGCCGATCCCGCGAACCCGAACCAGAAGGGCGCCGTGATCCCGAACATGCGGGCGAGCAGGCCGCCGATCGGGGTGCCGATCGCGATGCCACCGAAGATCCCGACCGTGTACACCCCGGTCACCCGACCGAGCAGCGCATCTGGTACGGCGCGCTGGCGGACCGTCGTCGCGGTTGTCCCCCACACGAAGGCGTGGGCACCGAAGACGACCATGGTCACGAGCGCAACGGCCGGCGAATGCGTCAGGGCGAGAGTCAGATGGGTGGCAGTCTCGATCAGGAGGCCGACCCGCATGATGTTGCCGAGCGAGAACCTCCGCTCCAGGCGCCCGTAGGATGCGCCACCGATGAGCCCGCCGACGGCGATCGCCGTCGTGATGAGGCCGAAGCCAACGGCGTCCATCCCCAGCTGCTCTCCGGCGTACAGGACGAGCACCGACCACGCGGCTCCGAACGTGACATTGAACGTGAAGATCGTGAGGGCGAGGGTTCGCATCGGCGGATGGCCGATCAGCCAGCGGAGACCCTCCGCCATGTCCGCGCGGAGGCTCGGTCGCCGATGCGCGGCGTCACCCTCATCGCCGGGGGCGTCGGCGGGACTCGTGACAACCCGCAAGACCAGCACGGCCCCAAGAGCGAAGCACGCCGCGTTCGTCGCGAACGGCAGGGCCATGCCGGCCGCGAACAGGAAGGCGCCGATGGGCGGCGTTAGCAACTGATTCGTGAGCAGCTGCGCTCCCTGCATCCGCGCGTTCGCGATTCCGAGGTCCTCGCGCCGCACGAGCCGCGGGAGGAGACTGCTGCCGCCCACGTCGGCGAAGGTCTCGGCGGTGCCGAGGATGAACAGGGCGGCGAGGATGACGGCGATGTTCACCGTCCCGCTGGCGATCGTTGCAGCGAGGGCGGCGAGGACGATCGCTCGCCCGGCGTTCATGCCGACGACGAGCCGTCGCCGGTCGATCCGGTCCGCGGCGGCGCCTGCGAGGACACCGAACAGCAGCTTCGGGAGGACCTCGGCCAGCAGGGCCATCGAGACCAGCAGGGGGTCCCGACTCTGCGAAGCGACCAGCAGCGGCCCGGCGGAGAGCGCGATGCCGTCGCCGGCATTGCTGATGATCTGCGAAGCGAGCAGCCATCGAAAGCTCCGGCCGAGCCTCGCGGGCGCGACCGGCTCGACGACGGACTCAAACCAGGATGGCACCTGCGGCAGGATAGCCGCCGCCCGCGGCCCCGGCAGTGATACGGGTCAACCGGCCTGACTCCGGACGCGGAGCACATAGAGAATCGGGAACGTGAGGAAGATCCCGAGCGCGATCGCCGGGCTCAGAAACCAGCCGATGAGCGCTGCGGCGCCATACCCGGCGAGGGTGATGGCCGGCTCCGTCAGCCGGAAGAACCTGGGATCGGCGGCTGGGTCGAGAAGGTCACCATGGTTCCGGAGGTAGCTGAACAACAGCAACCACGCGACGCCGGATGACATGCCAACCACGGCATAGGCGAACACGGCAGCGGCCTGGTCGGTGCCCGTGCCGACGCGCCACGAGCTCGCGATCACGGCTGTCGGAAAGGGCACGACCGACACCGTCAAAAGCAGCACGAGGTTGCGCCACAGCAGCCCCGCATCGATGCCGGCGACCATCGTGAACACGGTGTGATGGCCCATCCAGAGCACGCCGATCGTCGCGAATGCTGCGAGGTACGCGACGTACGTCACCCACTCATTCGCAAGATCCACGGCAAACTCGCCGCGAATCGCCGGCACGGCGAGCTCGAGAACCAGCAGCGTGATCGCGATCGAGAAGACGCCATCGCTGAACGCCTCGACCCGGCTGCTCTCGCTGAGACGGCGTGACGATCGGTCGGCCATGTTCGATCCATGGTGACCAGTCGGCCGTAGCCGCACAATCCATGAATGGGCGCGCTGATCTACTCGATGTCGGTATCGCTGGACGGGTTCGTCGAGACGCCGGACCGATCCCTCGACTGGGTGCAGGTCGACGAGGAGCTGCACTCGTTCTTCAACGAGGAGGCGCGCGAGATGAGCGCGTTCCTGTACGGGCGGCGGCTCTACGAGGTGATGGCCGACTACTGGCCGAACGCCGAGGACGACCCGAACGCGACGCCCTCGATGCTCGAGTTCGCCCGGATCTGGAAGCCGGGCCAAAGATCGTGTTCTCGAACACCCTCGAGCGCGTCGACTGGAATAGCAGGCTGGTTCGCGACGACGCGGTGGCGGAGGTCACTCGACTCAAGGCCGAGCCGGGATTCGACATGAGCGTCGGCGGCCCGACAACGGCCGCGCCGCTCCTGCGGGCCGGCCTGATCGATGAGGTGCGGATCTTCGTCCAGCCGGTCGTCCTCGGCGGCGGCACCCCGTTCTTCGCACCGCTCGACGCCCGCGTGACGATGACCCTGCTCGAGACGCGGACATTCGGGTCCGGCGTCATCTACCTCCGCTACGAGACCCTCAGATCCGGGCGCTGAGCCTGGGCCACACCGACACCGTCAGGAAGTGCGTCGCACCGTCCTCGTGCCGGGTGCCATACGACCGCTCGCACGTCGCTGCGGGCTGCTTCGTGTACGTCGGTGGTCAGCAGCGCGACGGCCTCGAGGTCGACCTCTGGGGCCCCGGCCGTGAGCCGTGCCGGCGCCGGTAGTCCACCGGGGAGAAATGCGCGGCATTCGAGACTGACTCTTGGCTGAGTCCGGCAGCCACCCGCGCTTCACGGAGTCCGAGCGATCGAAAGATGCGCTTGCCGATACGTGTACCCCGGTCGACCCTGCGCTCGGTCGTGGCCATAGACGGCACGATGCGATCCCGCGCTCATCGGGGGCTCGACCCACGCCTCCCATTGTGTCGGCGTCGACACAACCGGAGCGCGATTCGGCCAAGCCCACACCCGTGGCTACCGAATCAATGCGATCGTGTGTCGACACGAACACAGATGGACCGATTCGGCCTGCCATGTCGGCCCTCGAGGGGCGCCCACGAGGGCCCGCTCAGGAAAGCCACTTCGCTGTGTCGAGCCGGACACATCCGACGGGTTGGCACCGCGAAGGCCCCGCCGCGCCCAAAAGGCCGCGTGTTACCTCGCGCTTACACGGCGGTCCTAGCAGCCGAGCGGCCCGGGTATCAGATCAGAACGTAAAGCACTCCGAGAGGTCGCTGGTCGTCGGGTTGCCGTCCCTCGGTGGAGCGGGCGGTCCGACAAGCGCCCCGGGAGCGGCCGCCTCGTAGTCGCCGCCAACCGGCGTCGCCGTGTCGAAGAGATGGTTCACCGACGCGATCGTCGGCAGGCCGAAGTTGCCCTCGATGAACTTCAGGATCGAGCCGAAGTCGTAGAGGGCGCCCTCGATGTGGGGAGCCTTGGCGTACGGCGAGATCACCCAGGTCGGAACCCGGATGCCGAGGCCGAACGCATCGACCTGTGGCGGCGGCACGTGTTCGAAGTACCCGCCGTGCTCGTCGTACGTGATGATGTAGGCGGAGCTGTCCCAGGCCGACGAGTTGCGAAGCGCCGTGACGCACTCCTCCTGGATGCCCATCCCGATCGCGACGCTGGCCGGCGGATGCTCGTCCCAGCCGCGGGCATAGCTCGGGATCATGAAGGACACCTGCGGCAGGCGATCCCGTCGGAGGTCGTTGAGGTAGCTGCCCTTGCTGCCGAGCGTCCGACTGTCGTGGGCGTATCGCTTCCAGAAGACCGCGACGTTGTCCGTGTTGCCGAACGGGACGCTGTCCCAGCCGAGGTTGTAGATCTTCCAGGTCACCCCGGCGGCGTCGAGGAGGTCGAGGATGATCGGGTAGTCGAAGATCCCGTAGCCCCACTGGCCATTCGTGGTGATGCCGCCCGACGTCCCGGCCATGAGGTACATCCGATTCGGCCAGGTCGGACCGAGGAGCGAGCAGAAGAAGTTCGCGCAGAGCGTCGAGTTGTCGAACAGCGAGTAGTAGAAGGGCAGCTCGGTCGCGGTGTAGTAACCCATCGACCAGATCCCGGAGTGGGTCATGAATCCGTCCATCGCGCCGCCATCCCACTGGCCGTGAACGGCGTCCCAGTCATGCGGAATGTCCGACGTTGAGAGGTCGAAGAACCGGTATGGCTCGACCGGGTCCGGGGACCCGCCGGGATTCGGCTGGCTGAACCCCGGCGGCGGCCCGAAGCCGGCGTCCTGCACGGCGGGGGCGTAGCCGAAGTAATGGTCGAAGGAGCGGTTCTCCTGCATCGCGACGACGATGTGCTCGATCGGCGACTCGGCCGCCCTCGCGCGACGCGGCTGGATCGCGGTGGTCCAGAGTCCCCCGCCCGCGACGGCCGCGCCCGCGGCCACCGATCCTTTCAGGAAGGTTCGACGGGTCAGGGGCGTCGTGCGGCGTCGGAGCTCGGGCATCTCAGCCTCCTTGCCAGCGGTCCGTCGCGCCGAGCTGGCCGGCGCGAGACTCGCCTAGCATCGCGCAATTGCGTTTTCGGCGCGTGTCAGGCCCCTTCCGAACGCGTCGCAGGCGACAATGGCGGCCTGACGAAGGAGTTCCGTGATGACCGACGCCCACGAACACGACCACGACCACGACCACGGCCACGGCCACGCAGAGGATGACGACGGCGAGCATGACCACCACGAACATCAGCACCTCGACTACCCGGACGCGGTGCAGGCGTACCGCAAGGACAAGGACGACTTTTTCCGGACGAGCCACGAGAGCCCTCTCCCCCCGGCCGAGCGGGAGGGGTTCACCGGCCTGCCCTATTACCCAGTCGATGAGTCCCTCGTCTTCGAGGGCATGAAGCTCGAGCCGTACACCGGCAGCGAGCCGGTCAGCTTCCAGATCCCGACGTCGGACAACCAGCTGCGACCGGCCGAGCGCGCCGGGACCTTCAGGTTCGAGGTGAACGGCGTGCCGAGCACGCTGACTGGCTATGCCTTCGAGGGCAGCAGGTCCGGTTCGGTGTTCGTGCCGTTCCTCGATGGCACGAGCGGGTCGGAGACGTATGGCGCCGGCCGGTACCTCGACCTCGAGCCGGAGGACGACGGGACGTACGCCCTCGACTTCAACCTCGCCTACCACCCGTCGTGCGTGTACGACGCCCGGTTCTCGTGCCCGCTGACGCCCGCAGAGAACCGGCTCGGCGTGCGGATCGAGGCCGGCGAACGGCTCGCGCCAGAAGCGGGCTAGCCAAGTCCTTCCTCCTCGTCACGGCTCGGCTCCTGCCAAACTTGCCTGTGGCGGGAGCTAGTCGGAGGGATGGCGCGCCCTGGTTACCGGCCCGTGCTCAGGCACGAGACGAGCTACCGACAGATTCGCTCCCCCAGGCCAAATGACGGGAAAACGCTGAACAGCGCCCGCCAGGTTGCAATTTGTCAGGCGCCAGAGCGAGGGCGTGGTCGCCCGACGGACACGATCCCTCCGCGATCAGACCGCGGCGGGCTCCATCTTCTCGACGAGGTCGGCCCGCCAGGCCGGCGGCTCGAACGGGTTCGCGAAGTACTCGGTGAGCTTCGAGACCTTGCCGTCGCGGAGATCCGCGATCCCGACGTAGCTGACCGGGATCCCGTCGCCGTAGTCGATCGTGCCTTCGATGACGAACATGTCGCTGGCGCCGAGCATCCGCTTGTAGGTGAAGGTCGGGGCCTTGCCGGTCATGGCCGGGTAGCTCTCGCTGAGCTTGATCGAGTTCTCCTTCGTGAGGCGCTCGCCGGACTGCGGCCATTCCTGCACGAAGTCGTCCGTCGCGTACTTGTGCGCCAACGTGGTCATCTGGCTCATGTCGCCCGATTTGAGGGCAGCCTCGTACTCGGCCGCCATGGCCTGGGCGTCTGTCATTCGATCGGTCCTCCTGGATGTACGGGCGTGTGGATCTACAGGGTGGACCTGGATCCGAGCCGCGGCAAGCGCGCTCGATCAGCCGCCCGGGTCGGGCTCCGCCGCCTCCTCGCCGGGCTCCGGCTCGCCCTCCGGTTGACCCATCGCGACGCGGCTCAGGTGGCTCGCCTCGACCATCTTCGGCTCGCCGTCGCG
>DAINSJ010000031.1:0-13626 GCA_036741375.1 Candidatus Limnocylindrales bacterium | reverse complement strand
CTGCCGGGCGAAGTGCAGATGAGCGACGCAGCCCGTGTAGCCCGTCCTGCCGCTGAGGCCGATCTGCTGACCGGCGTCGACGACGTCGCCGACCTTGACGTCGACTCGCGACACGTGGCCGTATTGGGTCGCGGTGCCGTCCGGGTGGTAGATCGTGATGTAGTTCGCGTAGTCGCGGAGCCCAGCGCCGCCGCAGGCACGTTCGCCCGTGTGGACAAACGCCACACGGCCGGCGGCCGCGGCGAGGACCGGCGTGCCCTGTGGCATCTTGATGTCATAGGCGAACGCCGAGCGCCCGTTGTGGCTGTAGCGCGTGTTCCAGCCCTGGACGACCTCGAACGTCTCGCCCTCGGCGAACGGGAGCTGGTACGAGACCGGGGGCGTCGGGGCCGAAGCAGGCTTCGCGACACCGGCGGCCGCGGAGCTCGAGGCCGCGAACGCCGGCGCGGCAAGCGGAAGCGCGATCCCGACGAGCGCGAGGGCGAGTGTTGCACCCGCCATCGGGCGCCGTGGCAAACGCAATATGAAGCTCCGTCGCGATGGTGCCGCGCTGGTCGCGCGGGTGGTCGTCACTCCCCCGCGGCGGAAATTGCCTTGTGCACGGAGGGTCCCCAGACCATACCCCGCCCCATAGATCCGTGCATTTCAGGGACTCGGAAGTTTCAGCGGCGAGCCAATTCCCTCGCTTTTTGGGCCAGGCCCGCGGCTCAATCGCGGCCGAGCAGGGCCCTCGCGATGACCAGGCGCTGGACCTGCTGCGTCCCCTCGTAGAGCTGGGTGATCTTCGCGTCGCGCATCATCCGCTCGACCGGGAAGTCCTCGGTGTAGCCGTAGCCACCGAGGACCTGGACGGCATCGGTCGTCACCGCCATCGCGGCGTCGCCGGCAACGAGCTTCGCGAGCGCGGACCAGCGCGCGGCGTCCGGCGCGTTCGCCTCGATCTCGACGCAGGCCTTGTAGAGGAGCTGCCGAGCGGCCTCTGTCCGGGCATCCATGTCGGCCAGCATCGCCCCGACCATCTGGAAGTCCCCAATACGCTGGCCGAACTGCTTGCGATCGCGGGCGTACGCCGCGGCTGCCTCGAGCGCGCCCTGGGCGATCCCGACCGCCTGCGCCGCGACGCCGGTCCGCGATCGGTCGAGCGTGCCCATTGCGATCGCCCAGCCCTGGCCCTCCTCGCCGATCCGGTTCGCCACCGGGACGCGGACTCCATCGAACGTCAGTTCCGCGGTCGGGCTGCCCCGGATGCCCATCTTGTGCTCGAGGCGCGCGACCGAGAAGCCCTCGGTCGGCACCTCGACCCCGAAGCAGGTCAGGCGCTCGTGGCTCGGCGCATCGGGGTCCGTGACGGCGAACGCGGCCACGAGGCCGGCGATGCTGCCATGGGTGATGAAGCGCTTGCCGCCGGTGAGGACATACGCATCGCCGTCGCGGACGGCCCGCGTCCGTATGGCGGCAACGTCCGAGCCGGCTTCCGGCTCCGTCAGCGCGAACGCCGCGAGGGTCTTCCCGGAGGCGAGATCGGGAAACCAGCGGGCCTTCTGCTCCTCAGAGCCGCCGATATGGATCGGCAGCGAGCCGAGGACCTGGACGATGAGGATCAGGCTCGAGGTCGCGCACGCCCGCGCGATCTGCTCGACGGCGAGATTGATCGTGAGCAGGTCAGCCCCGATCCCACCGTACGCTTCCGGAAATGGCAAGCCAAGAACGTCGTGGCTCGCCAGCAGCTGCCGGATGTCCTCTGGGAACTCGCCGCTGCGATCGATCTCGGCCGCGCGCGGGGCGATTCGCGCGTCGGCGAGTTCACGCAGCGTGTCCCGCAGGAGCGTCTGCTCCTCAGTCAGGCGGTAGTTGGGGGAACCTGCGGTCGACACCGCGCCAATCCTACAGGCGCGTCGCGACGATCGAGTCGTGGGACGCGACAGCCAGCCCCTCTCCTGGAGCGGTCGGCCATTGCCCGCCCCCGCGCCAGGGATGCACCGTGGTCATCAGTCCTGGTTCCAGATCAACGAGTGATGCGTCACGATCACCGATTCATGGTCCTGGACCGCGTTTGGTGCGTGTCGCGGATCGGATCCAGCGACCTGGAAGCAAGTTGATGCGTCCCCTGCAACGATTCGCCGCGTTCCGGAAAGAACCGATGATTGGCGCGCATCAATCGAGCCGTTCGGGCGACCACTGATGCGTCTCGCGCATCGGCCCGCTGGCGGCCGACCCGCCGCCGACCCGCGGCCTGTCATTCGCCGAGGCGGCGCCGGCCTATTCGACGATCGAGTCGATGATGCCTGCGAGCTCCATGGGTCGGGTGATGAACGGCGAGTGGCCGCCGTCGATTTCCACGGGTTCGACGCCAAGGCGCTCACGGGCCGCGTGGTACGAGCCGTGCACAAGGACGAGATTCACGACGGCCTCCGCGGCACAGAATCGGCGCCTGCTTTTCTCAAATCGACACCTGGGGTCGGTTAGGTGACGCTATGCGTCGCCCAAGGACCTGCGGGTCCCTTGTTGGGAGCTCGCCGAGCACGATCGAAGTTCAATCGAGCCGCGCCACATCGATCGACGACCCGATTGTCGATCTAACCGTCCTCCCATGTCGATTTGAGAAAGCGTCGGCCATTCGGGATCCGCCCAGGGAGGATGGCACTCACTGGAGCACGGGCAATGCCCGGCCGGCGGGCTGGGTCGGAGCGAGCGATTCCGCGAGGATCTCGGCGATGTCGATGGCCTTCACGGCGCCCCCCACGTTTGCGTCGGCGGCTTCGAGGCCGTCCTTCATCATCGTCATGCAGTACGGGCATTCCGTCGCGACGGTGCTCGCTCCCGTGGCGAGGGCCTGGGCCGTCCGGGACTCGTTGATTCGCGTGCCGCGAGTCTCTTCCATCCACATGCGGCCGCCACCGGCGCCGCAGCAGAACGTGTTCTTGCCGTTGTTCTCCATCTCGCGAAGCTCGATGCCGGGCACGGAGGCGAGGACCTCTCTTGGCTGGTCCACGATCCCGTTGTAGCGCGTCAGGTAGCACGAGTCGTGAAGCGTCACCGACCGCGACGGGGCGCCGCCGCCGCCCGCACCCACGCCGTCGGCACCCACGCCGTCGGCATCGATCACGCGCAGCCGGCCACCAGCCAGCAGCTCCCGCAGGTAGGCCGCGTGATGGACGATCCGGAACTGCCCGCCGAGCTGGCCGTACTCGTTGCCAATCGAGTTGAAGCAGTGGGGGCAGGCCGTGACGATCGTCCGCTCCCCCATCTGGTACCGGTTCAACGTCTCGATGTTGCCCGTCGCGAGCATCTGGAAGACGTAGTCGTTGCCCATCCGACGAGCGGGATCGCCGGTGCATGATTCCTCCTGGCCGAGGATCGCGAACCGGATCCCGGCCGCGTTCAGGCACGTTGCGAAGGCACGGGCGACCTTTCGATTCCGCTCATCGAACGCGGCGGCGCAGCCGACCCAGTAGAGGACCTCGACCTCGTCGAGCCGGTCCTCGGCGGCGAGCGCGGCGACGGTCGGCACCTCGAACGGCAGGCCGCGCGTCCAGTCCGTCCGCGTCGACGGCGGCTGGCCCCACGGGTTCCCGACGCCCTCCATGTTCCGGAATGCGCCGTTGAGCTCCTGCGGGAAGCGCGAATCCTCGAGGACGAGGTTTCGCCGCAGCCCCACGATCTTATCGACGTGCTCGATGAGGACCGGACAGGCCTCGACGCAGGCGCCACAGGTCACGCAATCCCACACCGCGTCGTATGGAATCGCGTCATCAACGATGGGCTTCATCAGGCGGTCCGCGGTGACGCTGTCGTCGAGGCCATAGGTCTCGCGGACGATCGGCGAGTTCGGGATCAGGTTGAGCCCGTGCTCGGCCTCCACCGACATGTCCCGGATGCCCATGATGAAGTGCTTCGGGTTGAGCGGCTTGCCCGTGTTCCAGGCCGGACAGGCCTCCTGGCAGCGGCCGCACTCGGTGCAGGTGAACCCGTCGAGCAGGTCGTTCCAGCCGAGGTCGGCGAGGGTCCGAACGCCGAACGTCGCGTCCTCCTGCTCGAGGTCCATCGCCGGCAGCTCGCCGCGGGGTCGGAGCTTCCGGAAGTAGATGTTGAAGAAGCTCGTCGCGATGTGGAGGTGCTTGCTCCCCGGGAGGTAGACGAGGAACGCCGAGACGAGCCCGATATGGACCCACCACAGCACCGCGAAGCCGGCCTCCAGCACGCCCGGAGACAGCGAGCGAAGCGGTACGGCCAGTGCGTCCGCGATGAACGCCCCGGGCTCATCGCCGTAGCGGGCGACCTCGAAGACCTGGGCGAAGAGCTCGGCGGTCACGAGCCCGCCGATCATCCCGAGGATGATCAGGGCGTCGTTGTTGAGCGTCAGGCGGGCCGGCCGCGAGATGAGCCGCCGCTCGAACGCCCAGAGGATCGAGACGATGACGATGACGGCGACGACATTCTGCATCGCCTGGACGGCGACCCACAGGACCCCCTCGAACGGCGCCGAGACGATCGCCTCGACGAGCCCGCCCGTGACGATGTTCGCCGTCCCGATCGTGAGGAGGATGAAGCCCCAGAAGATGCCGAGGTGGAGGATCGCCGCGCGCGGGTCCTTGAACATCTTCGTCTGGACGAAGGCGTATTGGATCAGGCCCGTTAGGCGCGCCGGGATGTTCTCGAAGGGGCTCGGCCCCGTCGCCCGGACCGCTGCGAAGATCCGGAGATGGCGCGCCATCGCGAGCGCGAAGAAGAGGGCGGAGCCCCAGAACACCACGAACACAACGGGATAGGCCGGGACGTTCGCGAAGAACGGAAACATCAGGACCGATCCTACCCGGGCGGCTCGGGCCCTCGTGCGGCGTCCGCGCCGGGCTCCGTGTCGGGGTCCGGGACCGCACCGGGACCGAGATCGCGCCAGGGGTCATTCGCATCCCTGGGGGACGATGGCATGTCCCGCCACGGGTCGTTCGGGTCTCCCGGCGCGGGCGGCGCGAGCGGGGTCAGGCCCGGAAGGATCGGCGGGAGGACCGGAGCCGCGCCGATGGCCGCCGATCTCGCGAAGGCCGACGCCGGAGGGTCCGGCGCCGGAAGGTCGGGCCTGGCGGCATCCCCGGCGCCCTGGGCGTCATGGTCGAAGGGCCCGGCGAGGGTTTCGAGGGCATGACCGAGCGTCGCTTCGAGGGCGGCCAGGGATTCGACGGCCGCGCTCGGGCTTCCCGGCAGATTCACGATGAGCGTCTTCCCGAGCACACCGACCACGCCCCGCGACAGGTCGGCCATGGGCGTCTTCGCGCGACCGGCCGCGCGCATGGCCTCCGCGAGCCCCGGCACTTCGTAGTCGACCACCGAGAGCGTCGCCTGCGGAGTCACGTCTCGGGGCGTGAGCCCGGTGCCGCCGGTGCTGACGACGAGGGGGTTGCCGCCGGCGGCGGCCCGAATGGCCGAAGCGATGAGCTGGCGATCGTCGGGCACCGTCGCCCGATCCACGACGAAGCCGATCTCCGCGAGCCGATCGCCCAGCGCGCGGCCGGATTCGTCCTGTCGCGTCCCAGCCGCGACGCCGTCGCTCACCGTCAGCACGAGGACCCGGGTGCCGGATGGGATCTGCACCGCTCAGGCCTTCTTCCGGATGCGCCCGGCCACGCGCTCACCTGGGCGATGCACCGGCCGCGGGGCGGAAGGATCGGCCTCGCGATGCCACTCCCCACTCCGCCCGCCGGACTTCGAGACGAGCCGGACGAACCGGATCTCGACCCCTCGCTCCACGCCCTTGACCATGTCGTACACGGTCAGCGCGGCCACGGACGCGGCTGTGAGGGCCTCCATCTCCACGCCCGTGGGCCCCGTGGTCGCGGCCTCCGCGCGGATCCGCAGCCCACCCTCGGCCCGGTCGGGCGTCACCGCGACCACGAGGTCGGTCAACGCGAGGGGATGGCACAGCGGGATCAGATCGGAGGTGCGCTTGCCACCCATGACCCCTGCCAGCTCGGCGACGCCGAGCACGTCCCCCTTCGTCGTGTGGCCGTCGATGACGAGGCTGAGCGTCTCCGCGCCGAGAGCGACGAACGCCTCCGCGACGGCACGCCTCGCCGTTGCCGGCTTCTCGCTCACGTCGACCATCCGGGGCCGCCCCGACCGGTCAAAGTGGGTCAGGCGCCGGCGCTCGGCGCGCGGCGGCGGGCCGTTTCGTGGGCCGGGGCCGGTGCGATCCATGGAGCCTCCGATCGGTGACCAAGTCGTGCGGCGCTTGCGCGCGGGGTCCGGCGTCGGGCGCCCCGTTCCGCCCATGATGCGTCAGTCGGAGACGAGCCACCATAGCTCGACGGGATCGCCGGCGCGGTGCAGCGGGACGTCCTCCGGGATGATCGCAAGCGCGTCTGCGGTGGCAAGGGCGGACAGGACGTGACTCCCCTGCCCCGCCGGCCCGCGCGCCAGCCGGACCTGGGCCCTTCCGGACGCGTCCCGGACGACCGCGCCGGCTGAATCCCGGTCGGCCGCAACGCGGAGGAATGCGCGCCGGCCGTTCGAGGTCCGCGCCTCGTCGAGCAGGACCCCGCGATCCACCGATCGCCGGACGTCGCGGCGGCCTGCGAGTGCCAGCAGCGCGGGGCGAATGAACACTTCGAACGTCACGAACGTCGAGACCGGGTTGCCGGGCAGGCCGAACAGGAGGACCGGTCGATCGCGCTCGGACCGGCCAGCTGGCCCGGCGGAGCGGGTGGTGCCGAACGCGAACGGCTTGCCAGGCTGCACCGCCACTCGCCACAGATCGACCTGCCCGACCTCCTCGAAGGCCGCCCGGACGTGGTCGTACGGACCGACCGAGACCCCGCCCGACACGATGACGACGTCGGGATCCTCGGCGAGCCCGGCGCAGAGGCGGGCCCGGACGTCCTCGAGCCGGTCGGCGGCGATACCGAGGAAGCGCGGGTCGCCGCCGGCATCCGCCACGAGCGCCATCAGCGCCGGCCCGTTGGCGTCGGGGATTCCGGCCTCGCCAAGGGGTTGGCCAGCCGAACGGACCTCGTCGCCCGTCGCGAGCACCCCAACGATCGGTCGGCGCCGCACCGAGAGGTTCCGGAGTCCCACCCCCGCCGCGACGGCGATCGATGCCGGCCGGACCGGGCTGCCGGCCTCGAGGACGCGATCGCCGAACCGGAGATCGCTCCCTGTCCGGCGGATCGCGGTCCCGGCCGCGACCACGCGATAGCCGAGGATCCAGGCCGGCAGCGGGCCAGTTGCGTCGCGACTCGTCGGGGCGAGTGGCGTACCGGCCTCGTCGGCCGGCGCCGTCAGCTCCACCTGGATCACGGCGTCGGCGCCGGGCGGGATCCGGGCGCCCGTGGCGATTCGCAGCGCCGTGCCACGCGCCACGCGGTCCTCGGGCGCCACGCCGGCCGGGATGTCGCCGGCGACGTGCAGGAGGATGGGTGCGGTTTCGGACGCTCCGGCGAGATCCACGGACCGGACGGCGTAGCCATCCATCGCGGAGTTGTCCCACGGCGGGAGGTCGAGCTCGGAGACGACATCGGTCGCGAGGACGCGCCCGAGGGCATCCGGGAGCCATACGACCTCGGCGTCGGTCGGCCCGGCAACCGCGGCGAGGACCGCGTCACGGGCCGCATCGACCGACAGGAGGCCGTCCAGGCCCGGCTCGGGGTCGACGCGCGACGTGGCCGGCGTCATCCGGCCGCTCGGCCCTCGCGCTGTAACAGGCCGCGCTCGTGGAGCAGCTTGCCGACCGAGCGCCGCGTGAGCATCCCGACCAGGCTGCCGCCGTCGACGACCGGCAGGCCGTCGACACCCGCCCGCTGGAGCCGCTCGACGGCCGCGGCGAGGTTGTCCCGGGCCGAGAGAATCCCCAGCCGCGGTGGCTTCGCCATGACCTCCTCGACCCGCGTCGTCGACCAGCGGTCCTTCCGGAGGCGACGCACCTCGCGAACACCGAGGACGCCGACGACCGTGTCGTCGCTCACGACCGGGACGGCCGTCATCGTCGATTCGTCGTCGAGCAGCTGGCTCGCGAACGTGTCGACCGTCAGCCCGGGCCCGACGCTGACCAAGCCGGTCTCCATCGCGTCCTCGACGTGCAGCCCACCGATGAGCGCGTCCACCCGCAGCCGCTCCGCGATCGAGCGGGCGGAGAGCGCCAGGAACCAGCCGCTGAGCGCGATCATCGCGCCGCTCGTGAACTCGCCGGCCGCGATGACGGCGATCCCGAAGCCGACCCCGGCGTAGCCGGTGAGGCGGCCACTCCGGCCGGCCGCGCGCCAGCCGGCGTTGAGCGTCCCGCCGCGGCTCCAGCCGATCGCCCGGATGATCCTGCCGCCGTCGAGGGGGTAGGCGGGCAGGAGGTTCACGAAGCCGAGGATGAAGTTGAGAACGCTCACGACCCCGAGCGTCGCGGCAACGGTCGCGATCTCCGTGCCGGATCCGGCGTTGGCCGCGAGGGCCAGGGCCAGCAGCGCGACGCCGAGCCCGATGCTTGCGAACGGCCCGGCAAGCGCAATCGCGAGCTCGTCGCGGGGTTTCGGAGCGATCGGATCGAGCGGCGTTGAGCCGCCGAAGAACGACACCGCCAGCGATGGAACGGCCATGCCCCGTCGCCGGCCGACGAGTCCATGGGCCAGGTCATGGACGAGCGAGCTCGCGAAGAACCCGATGGCCACGACACCTCCGAGGATGACCGCGAGGGTCGGATCCAGGGACGGTTCGGCGGTCTGGAGCTCGGCGACGGCGATGTAACCGATCAGCCCGAGCACGATCACCCAGCCGAGATGGACCCGGATCTCGATCCCGAAGAGCCGCGCGACAGGGATGCCGTTCATCGCGAGGCGCCGCTGGTCGCCGACCGCTCGCCTGGTGATCGACCGGCGGGCGAGGCCGGAATCGTCATTTGACCTGGAACCGGCTCGGTCGCCGCGGCCGCGGCGGCAGCCTCGCGCCTCCGGGCGACCCAGCCGACGGCGAGCGCGGCGACGATTGCCACTGCGCCGACCGCGATCGTGGTCTCGGACCAGAACGCGTCGGGAAACAGCTGGACGATCCGGTCGGTGGTCGGGTCGAAGTCGAACGTCCCCCGGGCGAAGAACAGGCTGTGGAAGACCTCGAAGGCCGCATCGAACGCGACGAGCGCAATTCCCGCCGCGACCGCGACGCCGACGGCGAGCCCCTGCGCGCCATGGTGGACCGAGCGCCACAGCCGCCGGCGTTCCGTTGGCGCACCGCGCGATCGTCGGGCGGCGAACACGAGCACGGCGACCGACGCGAGCGCGAGCAGCCCGAAGGCCCGGAACACGCCGCGCACGTCGCGCATGTGGGCCTGCTCCCGATCGTTGAGGACCGGGATCCCGCGCGGCCCGCCGTTGGACGTGACCCCGAAGTCGCCAGTGCCGAGGACGAGATCGCCGAGGATGGCGTTCGTCACCCGGTGCAGATCTGGCTCGCCGAAGCCGGTGAGCGCGGCAGCCCCGACTCGATCCTGCTCGAAGCCGACCCAGGCCGGCGACAGGAACGGCGCTATCGAGGCGGCGAGGATGACAATCGCGACCGCGATCACGACGATCGAGCCGGCGACCGAGCGAGCGAGCGTCATGGAGTCAGGCACGGAGCCATGGTATCGCCGGGCTCCGCGGATCAGACGTCGCCTCCCGGGCTCGACGAGCGCCTATTCGTCCTCGAGCGTTCGCGCCTGCTCCCACCAGCCTTCGCTCGTGAGGTCGGTCGGCGGATCGACCTTGAGCTCGACGGCGCCGCGGGCGAGCCGCTCCCGGAACGTCGGCAGGTCTACCGCGAGGATGTCGCGGAGGCCTTCGAAACCGCTCTGCATGAGCAGCCGGTGCTCGGTCGGGCCAAAGCCGGCGAGATTCAGCATCTGGCTCTCGTCCCGCCAGCCGAGCACGTCGTTCGTCGTCGCGTCGACCTGGTCGGCGAGCGTCTGCCGACGGGTCGGCGTCTCGGTAACCTCGAGCAGCAGGCCCGTCGTGAACACGCCCTGCGCCTTGAGGCGCTCGAAATGGACGGGTTCGATGCGAGTCAGCTCGTCGATCGGTGGCACGCCCGCGATGATACGGCGCGGGCTCGGCGGCTAGCTGCCGATGCGGAATGTCTGGATCATCTGGTCGGCCTGCCCGAGACAGAGACTCGAATCCGGGCCGGCGCAGCTGAACGTCACGTCGTACGTGATCCCGTCGACGAGGAAGATGTAGAGCCGCCCGTCGACGTTCACCGCCGGCGCCGCGGACCCCGAGCTCACGATCAGGGTGTAGCTGAGCTGGACGGCCGGTCCGGCAGGGAGCGTGATGCTCTTGCGGGCAAGATCCGTCGCGCCGACGCCCCTGACCTGGCCCTCGAAGAGCTGGCCCAGGCCGTCCAGGTCGAGCCCGGTCGCCGGCGACTCCGCCACATTGACGGTGCCGATGTAGCGATCGCCGTCGTAGCCGATGCCGTACAGCGCGAACTTCGCATACCCATGGGATTCGAGGAGATCCGTGAGCGTCTTCGCGAGGAGCGGATTCGCGGTCGCGACGCTCGCGATTGCCGAACGCAGGCCGGCGTCCGTTAGCTCGACCTTCTTCCAGTTGGCCAGGAGGGCCATCGACACAGGCTTTGCGCCGGCGACGATCGGTTGCGACGTGCCGGCAGCGGGACCGACGGTCGGCGCGATCCCGGCGGCGGACCCCGTCGGCGCGGTCGACCCCTGCGGGCTCTGGCAGGCGGCCGCGACCGCGACCGCGATCAGGCAGCTGGCCAGCACCACTCGGACGCCACGCAACAGGATCACGGGTTCACGTCCGCTCGGCTCGAGCGCACGAAGAGCGCAACCTGCCAAAGGATTCCGCGGCGGAGGACCCGCGGTTCAAAGCCCGCGTCGGCGACCAGCCGATTGAGGGCCTCTTCCGAGTGGATGTACCAGCGCAGCTGTCGCCGCAGCAGCGCGCTGGCCAGGTTCATGACCCGCGCCACGCCCCGGATCCACCAGGCATCCCGGGGGTATACGAGCCCGACCAGGCGAGTGGCATGGTCGAGAGCACGGCCGACCAGTGCCGACAGATCGCCATAGCAGCAGATCATGCGGTCAAGGGTGACCACGTCGGCGCGCTCGACGCCTGGGCTGAGCGCGACGAAGTCACCTTCGCGGTAGACCGATCGATCGCCGAGCCCGCGGCGTTCAGCCTCGGCTCGCGCAACGGCGACGTACGGCGGCGACGCGTCAACCGATTCCGCGGACGCGGCGCCGCGGGCGAGGAGCTCGAGCGGGATCACCCCAACGCCGCCGCCGAGATCGAGGAGGGTGGCGCCGACAATTCCCTCGGCGAGGATCGCGTCGATCAATGCTCGAGTCGAAGGATCCGGCCCTTGCCGGCGATAGCGCCGGAGCCCCTCCGCGGCGGCCTTGGCGGAGAACAGGTTCGGGCAGGCCGGGCAATCGCGAGGGTTGGTCGGCGACACGGCCCGAGTATGACAAACGTCGCGGTTCGCGCATCGTCATCGGCGTGGCCGACTCCCCCGGCGGCGGAAGCCGCAGCACCCGGGACTTTTGCCCGACGGACTGGCCCTTGAATCGCGACTACGATCTCCCGATGAGACGACTGCTCGCCACCACTGCCACCATCGCATTCCTCCTCGGCGGCTGCGCCGTCAGCGGCGCGTCCTCTCCGATCCCCACCATCGCGGTCAGCCCTGGCCCTTCGCCGAGCCCGACGGCCGCTCCGACCCCGAGCCCTGCGCCGGTGGCAACGGCCAAGCCGGTCCCGACACCCGGGCCCTGCGCGGCAAGCAGCCTGGCTGCCCGAATCGTGAGCTGGGATGCCGGGGCCGGCCACCGAACCGCCCACGTGGAGCTCACAAACGCCGGCTCCGTGGCCTGCACGATCAACGCCCTGGCTCGACCTCAGCTCGTCAACGGCAATGGCTCTGTGCTGATCAACGGAGCCGTGGCCGCCGCCTCCGCGACGCTGACGCTGGCAGCCGGCGCGGTCGTGAAGACGCTCGTGCAGGACGACAACTACTGCGGCCCGGCACCCACAGCGCCCGTCACGGTGGCGTTCGTGTTCGGCAACGGTGCCCGCGTCGTCGCGTCGCCCGTGTCACCGACCGATCTCGACGGCGTTCCGCCATGCTTCGGCTCGACCGGGGCCGGCGTCATCGAGATGCAGCCGTGGGCGCCCTGAGCGTCCCTCAGTAGCTGGAGCGGTCGGTCGCCGTCGGGGCGGGCGTGCCCGAGCTGCCACCCGAGGCCGCCGCAACGCTGAATCCGCCGACACCCTGGCCGGTCACGTCACCGGCCTTCGTGTCCTGGACCCAGTAATAGAGCGGCAGCCCGACGTACGTGACCTGAATTGATCCGTCGGCCCGGGTGAGTGTCCCGAACGTGCCCATGACCCCGCTCCCGCCGACAACCTGCTGCCCTGACGTCACGGTCAGCGGCGGCCAGGAGGTGGCGCAGCTGCCGGTGCACGTGGAGCTGGTCGCCGAGTCGCCACTCTTGGTGTAGAGCGTGAGTCCGTTGGGGCCCGTGAGGAAGGTGCCGACCGACGCTGCGGTGGCGCTGCCGATCGTCAGCGTGTTCGCGGCGGCCGACGGGCCTGCGCCCTGCGAGGCAGCCGGGGCCTGCGAGGCACCGCTTGAGCCACAGCCTGCGACGAAGATGGCCAGGGTCAGGCCGGCAACCAGCGCGGGGCGTGATCGAAATGGGGTCATCGGGTGCCTCCATGCCAGCGGCCAGAGGCGACCGCCGCGTCCATACGGTTCGATACGTCAGGCGCTGCCCGCCGGATCCCGCCCGGGACGTCAGCCGCGGTGGGGCGCCGCGAACGACACGTAGCGCGGCGCGCCGCCACCCGAGCCGCCCTGGGACCTCGAGTCTGGCCCGACAAGTCCGCTCGTGGCAAAGATGAGCGCGATCGCCACGAGGCCGGCGGCCACCGTCGCCGCAGCCCCGATCACGCGATTGTCCGGACGTCGTCGCACAGGCTTGCTGCGCATGGCGATCTCAGCCATTGTCGGCCGGGGTACAGGTGCCGACAAGCTCGATCCGGCCTTCGCGACCGATGCCGGGGAGCTGCGTGGTCCGGATCAGCCCGCAGGCGCGACAGGTCGCGACGACCATGCCGCCGAAGCTGCCCGACGTTCCGGCGCTGGGCGTCGTGATCTGCCAGTCGTGCTTGAGCGGCGCCTGCGGTTCGGTCATGTGTCACCCGGAGAGTTGGTCGGGGCGGCCGGATTTGAACCGGCGACCACCAGTCCCCCAGACTGGTGCGCTACCAGGCTGCGCCACGCCCCGCCTGAGGGCCGAGTCTAGCAGGGCTCCCGAGCGGCACTTTTGAGCGGCGGCCACCCCCCCGCGGGCTGTCATCCTTGGCCGCGATGAGGGAGCAGCTCCGGGTCGTCCTCGCCGTCGCCCGTGATCCGGGGCTGGCACGACTCGAGCTCGCCTACCTCGGCTTCAACATGGCCGAATACGCCACGTGGACCGCGATCCTCGTCTTCGGGTATTCGATCGGCGGCGCGGCCGCCGCAGCCGTGTTCGCGATGATCCAGCTCGTGCCGGCGGGCATCGTCGCGCCGTTCGCTGCGTATGCGGGCGATCGCTTCCGGCGCGACCGGGTCCTGCTGGCCGCCTGCCTCCTGCAGGCCGCGACCCTC
>DAINSJ010000030.1:12576-13641 GCA_036741375.1 Candidatus Limnocylindrales bacterium | reverse complement strand
CCATGGGCCATTCGCGACTGGCTGACATTCGGCACGCCGCTCCCGGGCCAGGCGCCCCTGAACGCGCTCAGCCTCCGGGGGAGCGACATTTTTGCGTGGACCAGCGCCCCGACGGTGGCCGACTACCTCCTGGCCGGGCCGGGTGCGCTGATTGCCCTCCGCCTTACGGGGCTCGGCCACAACCTCGTTACCGTCCTGCTGCTGCTGGGCACGCCGATCTCCGCGATCGGCCTGATTGCCCTGCCGTGGACCGCACGTGGGCGGGTTCAGCGGCCGTTGGTGCTCTTCTCGGTCGTCACGTTCGTGCTCACGACGCTGCTGTTTCCGGTGTCGAGCACCTGGGGAACGTTCCAGCACGCTGCAGGGGCCATTGAGGTGCTCCTGGCAGTCTCGGCCGTGCTCGCGCTCGATGCGGTCATCGAACGGGTCGGCAGGATCCGCGGCTGGACGCGGCCGGTGGCCTGGCTCGGGCCTGCGCTCACCGTCGCGGCCGGCATCCTCATGACCACGGTCATCCTCCCGACGGAAGGGCAGAGCGCGCGCAACACGGCCGCCCACTTCGCGGCCCTCCCGCCGGCGCTCGCGGCCGCGGGCGTGCCTCTCTCCGCCACCGGGCCGGTCATCACGGACACGCCGATCTGGCTCGCCGAGGAGACCGGCCACGAAGCGCTCGCGCTCCCGGATGAGCCGCCCGCCAGCGTGCTGGATCTCGCCCACCACTTCGGGGCCACGCTGCTGATCGTGCAGGCCGACAACGGTGGCCAGTGGCCCGAGGCGGCAGGCTCGAGCGCGGCGGATGCGCCGTGCTTCTCGCCCGTTCCCGTGCCGGCGCTCGCGGGAGTGGCGGTCTTCCGGATCATCTGCCCCTGACGGGCCGGCGCATCGTGGAGCGGGGCGTACAACGTGGCATCGACACCGTCAAGGCCGCTATTCCGCAGGGAATAGAAATGGGCTCGAGCGAGCGTCGCCAAGCGGTCAATTCTGCAGAACCGCTCTCTGGCCAAGCGTGCTGGAGCCGATTCCCATGCTGCAGGGAATGGCGCCATCCCGGCCATCGGGGCAGGC
>DAINSJ010000030.1:7937-12476 GCA_036741375.1 Candidatus Limnocylindrales bacterium | reverse complement strand
TGGAGCCGATTCCCATGCTGCAGGGAATGGCGCCATCCCGGCCATCGGGGCAGGCACCACCTGATCCCGGGGCACGGCGCGCCGCGCGGAACCGCCGAAAGTCCTATGACCTTCGGTAGGGTCCGGAGGGGTCCGGGGTGCCTCGTATACTCCGCCACGGATGGACAGCCGCGCAGAAAGCAGGACGAGCCCAGGCTCGCCGGGGGCGTCGCGGCCTTCCGAGCCACGCGAAAGCGCGGTCGGCGGGCTGCTCGACGAGGCCCAGGCGGCGGTCTCGACGAGCGCCAACTCCCTCCGCGACGTTCGCGAGCGGTACCGAACCGCCTACAACGGCCAGGTCGAACGCTGGGAGAAGCTCCGCACGAAGCTCACCCGGGCCGAGAAGAACAACGGCAACGTGACCGAGGCCGTGCGGCGCGACGAGGCCCTCGCCGGCCGCGACGTCGGAATCCAGCGAGCGACGCTCGCCCGCATCGAGCTCGCCATCAAGAGCCTCGAGGGAGCGTGGCTGTTCCTCGCCCACGAGGACGCCAGCCTCGTCACGGACCCGAGCGAACCCGCATCCGCCGCCGATGTCCAGATGCGCGTCATTGAAGCCCAGGAGGCCGAGCGGAGCCGCCTCGCCCGCGAGGTCCACGATGGCCCCGCGCAGGCGCTCGCGAACGGCATCTTCCAGGTCGAGGTCGTCGAGCGGCTCCTCGATCGCGACGAGGCCCTCGCTCGCGCCGAGCTCAAGCTCCTGCGCGAGATCCTGAACCGCGAGCTCCGGAGCGTCCGAGCCTACCTGAGCCAGCTGCGGCCGCCGCTCCTCGCGGATCTCGGCCTGAGCGGCGCGATCGCCGACGCCGCGGAGCAGGTCGGCAACATCCTCGGAGTACCCGTGGCGGTCGATCTCGAAGAGGGCCTCGACGACCTCCCGGAGATGGTCGAGATCGTCATCCTGCGGGTCGTCCAGGAGGCGCTCCAGAACATCCGCAAGCACGCCGCACCCAAGAGCGTTCGCGTCCGCGTCGCCCGGGAGGACGAGGGCTGGAGCGTCGAGATCCGGGACGACGGCCGTGGCTTCGACCCCGAGACGGCGCCCTTTGCGGGTCGCCGAACGTTCGGCCTGCAGTTCATGCGCGAGCGCGCCGACCTGATCGGTGCCCGATTCGAAGTACGATCGCGTCCGGATCTCGGGACCGTCGTGCGAATGGCCATCCCGTCCGGAACCGAGGAGAGCACATGACCGAGAGCGAGACCACGGACCGACGCCGGGGGGGCGGCCCGGACCGCATTCGGACCCTCATCGTCGACGACCATGCCCTCTTCCGGGCCGGGATCGTCAACGTGCTGTCCCGGGAGAAGGATCTCGAGGTCGTCGGCGAGGCAGCCGACGGACGCTCTGCGATCGAGGCCGCGAACAGCCTTTCGCCGAACATCGTCCTCATGGACCTCTCGTTGCCGCAGCCCGGCGGCATCGAGACCACCCAGCGGATCCGGCGGGAGCTGCCGGCGACGGCGGTCATCGTCATGGCCGTCGACGAGGACGAGGAGGCGCTGTTCGCTTCGATCAAGGCCGGCGCCGCCGCGTTCGTCATCAAGGACATCAGCCCGGAGGACCTCGTCACCGTCGTCCGCCGCGTTTCGAAGGGCGAGTTCCTCATCAACGACAAGGTCTTCTCGAAGCCCGCGGTCGCGTCGCGCGTCCTCAAGGAGTTCCGCGAGCTGGCCGTATACGGCCAGGAGGCCCAGCCGATCTTCGCCCCGCTGTCCCCGCGCGAGGTCGAGATCCTCGACAACATCGCCCAGGGGATGACGAACAAGCAGGTCGCGTATGCCCTCTCGATCAGCGAGCAGACCGTCAAGAACCACATGAGCTCGATCCTCCGCAAGCTGGCCGTCAACGACCGGACCCAGGCCGTCGTGTACGCGATGCGCCAGGGCTGGATCAAGATGCCGGAGGATTGAGGTCGCTCCCAGCGTGCTGACCGCCGAAGAGCTCGCCGCGCGACTGACTGCCGAGGCGGCGGCCGTCGAGCGCGAGATCGACGAGATCGATCTCCTCGTCACCCAGGCGAAAACAGAGGCCGCCCGCCACGAGACGCGCCGCACTGCTGCGGCCGACAAGCTCGCCTCCGCGGCCGAGCAGCTCGCCGCGGCGGCCGGCGGCTCGGCGTCGTCCAAGAACCTCGCCGACCTCGCGAATCAGCTCGTCAACATCGCCCGCAAGGCGGCACTCATGGAAGCCCAGATCGACCTGCTCGAGGGCAAGCAGAGGTCGATCGGCCGCCTCCACGATCTGATCAAGGCCCACGCCGCCGAGGTGAGCGAGATGGCGGGCGTCGAGCCGTCCGGCGCGGCCGGCTCATCCGGGACGGGGCCGGACCACGGCGGGTCGAAGGGCGGCGGCACCGCCGGCAACCTGGACGGGCTCGGCTCGGTCGCCAACGACGAGACGATGCCCCCGGCGGTTCGGCGCCTCGTCCTCTCGGCCCAGGAGGACCTCCGGCGCGAGATCGCCCGGCAGCTCCACGACGGCCCGGCGCAGAGCCTCACGAACATCGTGCTCCAGGCCCAGATCGTCGATCGCCTGCTCTCGCGGAATCCGGAGGCCGCGGCGGCCGAGGTCGAGGACCTCATCGCGATGGTCCAGCGGACGCTCGACGCAACGAAGACGTTCATCTTCGACATCCGGCCGATGGTCCTCGACGACCTCGGCCTCGTGCCGACGCTCCGGCGAGCCAGCCGCGATCGCGGTGCGAGGGCGAAGGTCAAGGTCGAGTTCGAGTCGATCGGCGTCGATCGCCGCCTGCCGATGGAGCTCGAGAGCGGCCTCTTCCGGATCGTCGACGAGGCCCTCGCCGCGCATATCGCGGGCAAGCCCGAGACCCTCACCCTCAAGCTCGACTGGACCGACAAGCTCGAGATCGAGCTCACCGCCGGCCGAACACCGCCGGCCGTCACCGGGGCGGCCCTGCCGCCCGAAGGCGCCGACCTTCCGCCGGCCCTCGCGGCGATGGTCGAGGAGCGTCGGACCGCCCAGCGAGCCGCCGTCGAGGAGGCCCGCCTTGCCGCGCTCGCGCGGCTCCCGGAGCGACTCTGGCGGGAGGTATCAGGTCGCGCCGAGACCCTTGGAATCCAGGCCGAGCTCCTGGACGAAGGCTCGCGGCTGCGCCTCGTCGTGAAGCTTCCGGAGCAGGCCGCCTCCAGTGCCGGGCGGGCCACGGAGACCGAGTCTACGTAGTCTTCGGAGACAGCCGCTACGTAGTCCTGCGGCCGGTCTAGGACCATCAGGCCATACGCGATTCGGGTGCTGGAGCGATATCTTGCTTGAGCCACCCAACCCGTGGTGGCAAGGCCGAATTTCAGGGGGAACACCGCCCATGACCATCGTCAGCTGGGTCCTCGCCGCGCTTCATCGCGACGACGAGGATGGCCAGGGTCTCGCCGAATACGCGCTGATCCTCGCCCTCATCGCCATCGTTGCGATCATCGCCCTGCTCTTCCTGGGCGGCGCGATCAGCAAGGTCCTGAGCACGGTCGGCTCGTCAATCTAAACCACAGAACCGGGGCTCCTCCGGCTCATTTGAGCGCGGGAGCTTCATTGACGGGACGGGAATCGCCCTTTACGGTATGCCATCGACTTCCCTGAAACCGGGGGAAGATCTTTGAAGGAAGGAGGTACCCAACCAACATGTTGCTCAATGCACTCATGAATTTTCTCCACCGTGACGATGAGGAAGGCCAGGGTCTCGCGGAGTACGCGCTGATTCTCGCGCTTATCGCGATCGTTGCGATCATCGCTCTGCTCTTCCTGGGCGGCGCGATCAGCAAGGTGCTCAGCACCGTCGGCTCATCCATTTAGTTTTTAGCTTCGTTCAGCTGCGTCGGAGGCTCCGGTTTTGTCCGCAAGGGCGAGCGGAGCCTTCAGACGCTCTGGCACTCAACCCTCCGGTCGTTCTACCCACAGTTCAGACCTCTCCAGCGGGAGAGAAGCCTGAGGAAAGGGGGGTCGCCCCACCCATGAAGGTTCTCAATACGCTCATCAATCTCGTCGACCGACGCGACGAGGAAGGCCAGGGTCTCGCGGAGTACGCGCTGATCCTCGCCCTCATCGCCATCGTGGCGATCATCGCTCTGCTCTTCCTGGGCGGCGCGATCAGCCAGGTGCTCAGCACCGTCGGCTCATCCATCTAGGTACTGAAGCCTGACGGCCGGGCGTGGATTCTGGCGCCTCGCCGACCAGGGTGCGAAGCGTTTCGACCGATCGCACAAGCGAATCGAGCGGCCTTCCGAACGGGGGGTTCCAGCGGATCCTCTGCTCAACGCCATCGCAAAAGTCTTTCATCGCGACGATGAGGAAGGCCAGGGTCTCGCCGAATACGCGCTGATCCTCGCCCTCATCGCCATCGTTGCCATCGTCGCCCTCCTCTTCCTGGGCGGCGCGATCAGCAAGGTCCTGAGCACAATCGGCACCTCGATCTGAGGCCGGCCAGGCACTTCAGACGGCCCGTCTTCGGACGGGCCGTCTGGCTATCCGGGACCGCCGTCAGACCT